>NZ_CACA01000166.1:0-1399 GCF_000180455.1 Kamptonema sp. PCC 6506 | reverse complement strand
AGGGAAACACTGTCGCCCCAGGAAGTCCAAGTCCCAAAGCCAAGCGAATGCCGATCGCAACTACTAGCAAAGCCAGAAATAACCCTGTAGTCTGAATATCTTGCCTCGCAGCGCTTAACTCCTCGCGTTCCAAACCATAAACTATAGCCGCGTAAAATGGCAAATCATTGAGTGCAACTACTGCGATCGCCCCCAGCATACCCCCAAAATAAAACCCCGTCGGTAGTCCCACCACCATAAAAATAAACTTTAAAACACAGCCATAAGCAGGATAGTAACTCTTGCCGATCGCAAACAACACCTGGTCAATTGTCTGTGTCAAAATTCGAGGCCATATCCCCAAAGCTAACACCGGTAACATCCAGGCAGCATTCGAGTACCTACTATCATAGAGGGCAAGAATCACAAAATCCCCAAAGCTAACTAATAGCGCTACGCCTAACGCCACTGCCAGCAAAATCGGCTGACGGTTTTTGAGAATTTTAGCCCGAAAAGTTGGACGCGGGAGCTCAGCAAGCTGTGAAAAAGCTGGGAAAAGCACTTTACTACTGACAGCTAAAACCACCTGACGCGGTATATCCGCAATGATAAAAGCAATGCCGTAAACGCCTAACAACTCAAAGGAAATCATTTTTCCTAACATGAGGCGATCGCTTTGTTCGGCCAGAAATGTTACCGCCGTCGAAACAAAAATCCACTTGCCAAAAGAAAAGATTGCACTAGCCGCCTCTCGATCCCATACCCAGCGGTTAGGTGTTGCCAAATTCAACCAATGACTCCAAATTAATTGAATTAAACTACCCACCAGCGTCCCAACTACCAAAGCCCAAATACTTTTATCAAACCACGCCCAAGTAATCATCGCCGCAATTGAAACCGCCTGACCTCCTAGCTCAAAAATTGCCAACTTTGCGATCGCCATCTGGCGATTGAGAGTATACAAAGAAGTGGAGTTAAACCCAGAAATAACCGTACTTAAACCCACCACAGGTAGCAGCCAAAAAAGCTGTGGTTCTCCATATAGCAGGGAAATCGGCTTTGCCAATAACAAGCAACAAAACCACAGGGTACACCCCCGAACGATCTGCAAAGTCCAGGCCGTATTGAGAAAATCTGGTTCGTTTCCGCGCCTATTCTGGATGATGCTTGGCCCGATGCCAATATCCGAAAATAGGTGAAGACCGATGATAAAAATATTTACCAACGCCATCAGACCGAATAGTTCTGGGTAGAGCAGACGAGCTAGAATGATATTGCTACCAAACCGCAAAATCTGGCTCATTCCATACCCAGCAATTGTCCAAGCTGCACCCCGAAGAGCAAGTTTTTTTAAAGATGACATGATGAAGGAAGAGGGAAGAAGGGGCTAGGGGCTAGGGGCTAGGGGCTAGGGGAAGAG
>NZ_CACA01000167.1:0-6038 GCF_000180455.1 Kamptonema sp. PCC 6506 | reverse complement strand
AGGATGGGTAATTAGCGATTAGCCATTAGCGATTAGCCATTAGCCATTAGCCATTAGCCATTACCAATTACCAATTACCAATTACCAATTACCAATTACCAATTACCAATATGACACGATTCATCAAAGTTGCTAAAACACTACTATTAACATACTACGCCTATATGCTCGAATATCGAGCTGAGTTATTGTTGTGGACTCTATCAGGTTCTTTGCCATTTATCTTGATGGGGATCTGGGTGAAGGCAGCTCAAAACGGCCAATTTAATCTACAACCAGTAGACTTTGCCCGTTATTTTTTAGCTGCTTTTATCGTCAGACAAACAAATGTAGTTTGGGTAATTTGGGAGTTTGAGAAAGAAGTAGTAGAAGGAAAATTATCCCCGAAGTTATTGCAGCCTATAGATCCAGTTTGGCATCATTTTGCCGCTCATATTTCCGAAAGATTTGCACGTTTACCGTTTATATTTGGATTAATACTATTATTTTTTTCTTTGTATCCACAGTCTTTCTGGATACCTAGTTTTGGCAGGATTTTACTATTTTTATTAGTAACATTTCTTGCCTTTTGTTTGCGCTTTGTGATTCAATATACCTTTGCATTATTTGCTTTTTGGCTAGAAAGAGCAGGCGCGATAGAACAAGTTTGGTTTTTAGTTTATCTATTTCTTTCAGGAATTATTGCCCCCCTAGAAGTATTTCCTGAATCTTTCCGAAATGTGGTATTGTGGACACCGTTTCCCTATCTTGTCCATTTCCCCGCTTCAATTTTGATAGGATTGCCTGTAGATGTAGGGCATGGGTTATTAGTAATGTTGGGTTGGGGTATAGTGTTTTTTGTGTGGAATCGTTGGTTATGGCGACAGGGTTTGAAACAGTATTCGGGAATGGGAGCATAATTTGGTAACGGCTTGATCTTGGTGGTAGCTTAAACATAGACCCTCAGCAATTTTACATTTTTTGGTCGAGGATCATGCAAAAATACAATCGGGATCATTCGATAACTGCATAAGTCATTGGTATTTGGTTACATAAGCTACAAAATAACCAGTGGATTCCTTATATCTCTAGTGGTGATGACTGAGATATAAGCATTAAAAAATTCTAATGACAGCTAAAAAGCACCTCGTTGTTATCGGTAATGGCATGGTTGGTCATAAGTTCCTAGAGCTGATGGTCAGCAAAGGAGCGACGCAAGACTGGAACTTAATCACTTTCTGTGAAGAACCCCGTGTTGCCTACGATCGCGTCAATCTCAGCAGTTTCTTTTCGGGTAAAACTGCGGGAGATTTATCTCTAGTTGAACCAGGTTTTTATCAAGAGAATGGCATTCAGATTCATATCGGCGATAAAGCAATTTCTATCAACCGGGAACAGAAAACGGTCACTTCAGCTAATGGTTTAGAAGTTCCCTACGACAAAATTGTTTTAGCTACTGGTTCCTATCCATTTGTGCCGCCAATTAAGGGAAATAATGCTAACGGTACATTTGTATACCGGACAATTGAAGACCTTGAGGGAATGTCTGCTTACGCCAAAAACTGTAAAGTTGGGGTAGTAATTGGCGGCGGTTTATTGGGTTTGGAAGCAGCAAATGCCCTCAAAAATATGGGTTTAAAAACTCATGTAGTTGAGTTTGCCCCGCGACTGATGCCCGTGCAAATTGACGATGCTGGCGGTGCGATTCTCCGCAACAAAATAGAAGAACTAGGAGTTTCAGTTCACACTAATAAAGCTACCACTGAAATTGTCAGTGAAGATGGCAAAGTTACTAAGATGCTGTTTGCTGACGGTTCGGAGTTGGAAACAGATACAATCCTTTTTTCTGCGGGAATTCGCCCCCGCGATGAAATTGCTAGAAGTTGTGGGATTGAAGTAGGTGAACGCGGCGGAATTATCATTAATGATTATTGTCAAACCTCCGATCCTGACATTTATGCCATAGGAGAATGTGCCCTCTATCAAAATCGAATTTACGGTTTAGTTGCTCCTGGCTATACAATGGCAGGTGTGGCGGCTGATATTTTGAGTAAAAAGGCAGTCAGCACTTTTACTGGTGCTGATATGTCCACAAAACTCAAGCTTTTGGGAGTGGATGTTGCTAGTTTTGGAGATGCTTTTGCTAAGTCTGATGGTGCTAGAGAAATTGCTGTAATTGATAACATTCAAGGAGTCTATAAAAAGCTGGTCTTAAATCAGGATGGTAGTCTGCTTTTGGGTGGAATTCTGATCGGAGATGCTTCGGCTTACGGAACTCTACTGCAATTTGTACAGAATCAAATTACTTTACCTCCGCACCCAGAGGATTTGTTAATGCCTCCGCGAGAAGGTAAACCTGCCGCTGTGGGAATGGGTGTAGATAGTTTACCTGATTCTGCCCAAATTTGCTCTTGCAATAATGTTAGTAAAGGTCAGATTTGTACAGCGATTCGCGAGGGTAATTTAACTGACGTTCCGAGCGTTAAAAAATGTACTAAGGCTGGTACTGGTTGCGGCGGTTGTGTGCCGTTGGTGACGGATATTCTTAAGCTAGAAATGAAGAAAGCGGGGCTAGTGGTGAAGAATCACCTCTGCGAACATTTCGCTTATTCTCGGCAAGAACTCTATCATTTAGTCAGGACTCAAGAAATCAAAACTTTTGAGGATTTGATTGCTAAACATGGTAAGGGAATGGGTTGCGAAATTTGCAAGCCTGCTGTGAGTTCGATGCTGGCTTCTACTTGGAACGAGCATATTTTAGCTCTGTCTCACGTTAGTTTGCAAGATACCAATGATTACTATTTGGCAAATATTCAACGGGACGGTACTTATTCAGTAGTACCGCGAGTTCCGGGGGGAGAAATTATGCCAGATCAGCTCATTGTTTTAGGGGAAGTTGCCAAAGAATTTGGGCTTTACACTAAGATTACTGGCGGACAGCGGATAGATTTGTTTGGTGCTCGTGTGGATCAGTTGCCGCATATTTGGCGGAGGTTGATAGATGCAGGATTTGAGTCTGGACACGCTTACGGAAAGGCACTTCGGACTGTAAAATCTTGCGTGGGTAGCACTTGGTGTCGCTTTGGGGTGCAGGATTCTACGAGTTTGGCGATTGAGGTAGAATTGCGCTATCGGGGTTTGCGATCGCCTCATAAACTTAAGTCTGCTGTCTCTGGTTGTACTCGCGAATGTGCGGAAGCTCAAAGTAAGGATTTTGGGATAATTGCGACTGAAAAGGGCTGGAATTTGTATGTCTGCGGTAACGGTGGAATGAGGCCGCAACACGCGGTTTTGTTAGCAGCAGATATTGACAAGGAAACGCTGATTAAATATCTGGATCGGTTCTTGATTTTCTATATTCGCACGGCGGATCGCCTGGAACGGACGGCAACTTGGTTCAATAAGTTGGAAGGGGGAATAGAATATTTACAGCAAGTAATTATTGAGGATTCTCTTGGTATTTGCGCTGAGTTGGAAGCGCAGATGGCGCACTTAGTTAGCACTTATCAATGTGAATGGAAGACGACGATTGAAGATCCGAATAAGGTGCAGCGATTCCAGCATTTTGTAAATTCCGATCTGCCAGATCCGAGTATTGTCCGGGTTGAGGAACGGGGACAATTACGCCCTGCTTACGACTCTGAAAAAGCTCTGGTTGCGATTGCGGAATAAATGTTTATTGTTAACTGTTAACTGTTAACTGTTAACTGTTAACTGTTACAGGACTTCTGCAAGCTACATCTGGGGGCAACCACAGGGGGATTGCCCCTACAAAACACTCAATGTTTACACGCTCAATAATTAGGAAAAGAAAATGGTTCAAGCAGTGCCAGTCCGCGATAATGTTACAACATGGGTAGATGTCTGTCCTCTGGCTGCGATCGCACCTAATACGGGAGTTTGTGCCTTGGTAGAAGGCGAACAGGTGGCAGTTTTTCGAGTGGGCAATGGGGCTGATGTTTATGCGATCGCTAATTACGATCCCTTTAGTAAGGCGTTTGTTTTGTCGCGGGGAATTGTGGGCGATCGCAATGGTATCCTCAAGGTGGCTTCACCGATTTATAAGCAAAACTTCAGCTTGCTGACGGGGCAGTGTTTAGATGATGAAACGGTGAAAATTCCTACTTTTACTGTGAGAGTTGTAGATGATATGGTGCAGGTAGCAGGGGAACATCCCCATTTTGCCTGAAGACCAACTTTGATCTCTCCTCTCCCCCTGCCCCTCCTATGAGGAGCAGGACTTTTTTATTCTGGCAAAATCATCAGCCCCCAAAACTTGTCACTGATATGAGGCAAGAGGTAGAAGGTCGATCTTCTAAAGTTAATTCAACAATGCAGCTTGTATCAATAATTTAGATAATTGGCATTAAAAATATTCTCTATTCCAGCAAAATTACTAACTATTTTTAACATATTTACCCTAAATTATTGCCTTTATATCGTACTCGCTCCGGCAGTATTTAGGGAGGTATTAAACATCCCTTTCTTGCAACATCACCTATCAACACTACACTTATTTCTGAACTTAACGGCTCCCCTCAAATAGTTGAGTCAACTCAAGCCTATAAGCAGTAATTTTGAATTATAGTTCAATTGTAACTTGCTTAGAACTTACGCTCATGGCTCCAGAAACCGGGTTTTTGAGAGAATCTGTGGATAAGGGCGAAGTATTTTCGTCAAAAACCCGGTTTCTTTGGTTTGGTGCGTAAGTCCTGAAGGAGCGTGATTCTTTTCAAGGTTAAATTTTGGCACTTATATACAAGTATTTTTCATTCTTCCTTCTACTTATTACTAAATAGCTTGGAAGTTTATGGTAACAGCTATGCACTGGTAATGGAAGATTTTGGCGGAGTGTCACTGCGAGACTATGCTCATAATCAGGCACTTTTAGTAAT
The DNA here is from genome assembly GCF_000180455.1 of Kamptonema sp. PCC 6506. NCBI lineage: Bacteria > Bacillati > Cyanobacteriota > Cyanophyceae > Oscillatoriales > Microcoleaceae > Kamptonema > Kamptonema sp. PCC 6506. The sequence goes on along the minus strand of NZ_CACA01000167.1, from coordinate 1,164 downwards.
AGAGGTATTAGAGATCGCCCTACAAATTACTAATATCCTCCACGATCTGCACCACCATCGTGTCATTCACAAAGACATCAAACCTGCAAATATTCTGATTCATCCTAAATCGAAACAAATTAAACTTATTGACTTTAGCATTTCCTCCTTATTACCAAAAGAAACCCAAGAAATTAAGAATCCCAATGGGTTAGAAGGTACACTCGCCTATCTCGCACCGGAACAAACTGGGCGGATGAATCGAGGCATTGATTACCGGGCAGATTTTTATGCATTAGGCGTGACGCTTTTTACAACTGATATCTATCCCCCACAATGGGCAATAAACTATTAGATAAAATTCGCTATCTTCAAGCTTGTATGTGTCAGAAAATTAGTTTTGTTCATTGGTTTGAGGAGTTCATGTTTTGTTGAATTTTTTACCTGGTTAGTCTTACTCTATCTAGATATGTAAAGTTTTGTATCAAGATTCAACATTTCTGTCAACAACATTATCCCCACCCAGTCGCACTTATCGAAGAAAATGCTGAAGACATTGAGCTAGAATTCCTCAGTGATGACTTACCCAAGTTACTCAACTCGATGAAAGGTGCAACCGATCGCATCAAAGGCATCAGTACCAGTCTCCGCATTTTCTCCCGCGCCGATACCGATCGCAAAGTTAGTGCTAATCTTCATGAAGGGATTGATAGCACCTTGCTGATTCTCAAGTATCGCCTCAAAGCTAATGACCAACGTCCAGCGATCGCCACGATTCAAGACTATGGCGAATTACCGCCAATAGAATGCTTCCCTGGTCAGCTTAACCAGGTATTTATGAATATTTTGGCGAACGCGATCGATATGTTCGACGAGATGGCAAAAACTCGCTCCTTTGAGGAACTTATCGCCCATCCTCAACAAATTACCATTCGGACAGAAGCGATCGCCAATCAGGTATTAGTTCGCATTGAAGATAATGGTAAGGGCATGAGCGAAGCCGTGCAATCCCAAATCTTTGACCATTTATTTACGACCAAAGGCGTAGGGAAGGGGACGGGATTAGGGTTAACTATCGCTCGTCAAATCGTCGTAGAAAAGCATGGTGGGGCGATCGAAGTTGCTTCAACTCTGGGACATGGAACAGCATTTATCATCAGCTTACCTGTGAATGGGCAATAATTA
>NZ_CACA01000168.1:0-2674 GCF_000180455.1 Kamptonema sp. PCC 6506 | reverse complement strand
ACCAATTACCAATTACCAATTACCTATGACAGTAGAAATGCAGCCTTCAATCAATGTAAAAATAGCTATTGAAGATCGGCGGGCCGCCCGTTCCTTCAGACCTGATACAATTACGCCCGCGATTTTAGAAGAAATCTTTCGATTGGGACTGCGATCGCCTTCCGGTTACAACTTGCAACCTTGGCGCTTCATCGTTTTGCGAGAGCAAGAGAGCAAAGAAAAGCTAAAGGCTTGCGCTTTTAATCAGCGTCAGATTGGAGAAGCACCAGTAGTTTTAATTTGCTGTGGCGATCGCAGTGTAAATCAACCAGAATACATCGAATCCGTCATTCAATTGGGCAAAGATGTGGGTGCTATGCCTGATGTTTTGGCAGATGTGATGCGACAAGCAATTCCTAATATGTTTGACTCACCCGCAAGCTTTAAGTCAGCAGAAACTTGGACTAACCGCCATACAATGTTAGCAGTTGCCCACTTGATGATTGCAGCTAAGAGCCTTGGAGTTGATAGTTGCCCGATGGAAGGTTTTGTGGCAGCTCAGGTAAAAGAAGCATTTCAAATTCCCGATGAGATAGATGTTTGTTGTCTCCTACCTCTGGGTTATGCCGCTGAACCTTTCAAAAAATACGGCGGGCGTTTTCCTACAGAACAGGTTTGTTTCGGAGAAAGCTATAAACAACCCTTTAAAATTTAGAGTTTAGGTTTTAGATGAAAGTTTGGGGACAGAATTTAAACATATTCGAGCCTAGCATAGAATCTAAATAATCCAAAATCTAGAAGCCAAAATCTCAATTGTGGTGGCCATCAAAGAGGAGCAAATTCATGAAAACAGCAACAGCAACCCGGCGGAATAATTTACAAATTCTAGAGGAAGATTTGCAGCGGCAATTGCAAGAAGTAGGGTTTCAAAATTTACCCCTGCAAATCAGTTGTAGTTTTGTGGAAGAAACTTTGATGGTGGTAGGGGAACACCCGCCTAGTTTAACTCTCAAGGCTTCACCAACTTTGGCAGCGATACAGTCAGCCGTTGTTACGCTCCAACCAAAAGCTATTCAACAAGTAGGAATTTGCCTAAAATTGCTGGGGCAAAAACACCCTTATGCTTTCCATTCTTTTAGCATGGAGCCGTCGTTTTTGTCAAAAGCTGCGGTTTCAAAATCAAGAGTGCCAACTAACAGTGCAATTGTTCCAGTTTCTCTGCGACGGGAGGACGAAACTACCGGGTTAGAAGGAAAAGAATATACAGCAACAGAAGATTTAGACAGCAGTCAAGAAGAATTTTCTGATATTTCTGCCAGCTCTAACTATCCTGAATCTATCATAATTCAGGCTGCGGAAATTTCAGAAAGCGATGGCAATCCCTTCGATGCTAACGATCTAGAACCCGTTACAAAAAAGAGCTTCCGTTTCTCACTGGTGGCGTTGATATGGGTGATAGGTGCGGGTACAGTGACAGCACTTTTGCTAAGTTTTGCTTATGCGTTAACTCGCCCTTGCGTAATTGGCAAGTGTACGGCATTTGCTGATGCTCAAAAGCTAAATCAGCAGTCGGTAAACACGCTGAAAGCTAAAAAGACGATTAATAGCGTGGAAGAAGCACAGGGGAAATTAAATCATGCGATCGCGAATCTAGAAGCTATTCCATTTTGGTCGCCCCGTTACAGCGAAGCGCAAAAGCAACTGCAAAATTATCGCGGACAAAAAAATAATTTAGACTCTGTAATCGCGGCTGTAGAGCGGGGAAAATCTGCATCTTTAAAATCTCAAAATCCGCCTCATTCTGCGGAGAATTGGATAGAAATCAAATCTCTCTGGGAAGAGGCGATTATCCCCCTCGCAAAAATCCCCAAGGATAGTCCTGTTTATCCTTTTTCTCAGAACAAATTGAAGGAATATAAAGGGAATTTAGCCGCAGCAAATAAGCGGTTACTAACAGAGGAACAAGGAGGTATAAAGCTTAATTCCGCCCAGAATACGGCTCGAATCACTGAAGCTCGTGAAGGGGTGGCTCAGTTACCTGAAAGCTGGCAAAAAGTTGAGAGTGGTTGGCAAACATCGGTGACTATGCTGGGTTCAATACCCAAGGATACGACAGCTTACGAGCAGGCTAAGGTACTGTTATCAAAGTATGAGACAAAGTTAGCAAAGGCACGCGATCGCAAAACCATAGAAGAAATTGCCGAAGATTCTTACACTCAGGCTGTCACCGCCGCCGCCCAAGCTCGAATTTTCGAGCAGCGAAAAGGGTGGTTTCAAGCCTCAGAGTACTGGCAGAATGCTTTAACTTACGCTCAAGAAGTACCAACAACAACTTCTTACTACGTGAAAGCACGCCCCCTCATTACTTCCTATAAAGCTTCTTTGCAGGAAGTTAAGGCTAAATTGCAAGTAGAAAGGGTGTTGTTAAAAGCTCGCAATGATTTAGATAAAGTGTGTAACGGTTCGCCAAAAGTTTGCGACTTTACTATTAGCGATAAATTGATTGCTGTACAAATGACACCTGGTTATGTACAGAAACTTCAGCAAACTTTTCTCAAGGCAGGAGATAAGGATGTAAAAACTCGCCAAGGTGTAGAAAAGCATCTGAAAACTCTACAAGTAGCGTTGGAAGCTATTAGCGATAATGCAGGAGTGCCGATGAAATTATATGACGCTGAGGGTAAGGGTATTGGAA
>NZ_CACA01000169.1:0-756 GCF_000180455.1 Kamptonema sp. PCC 6506 | reverse complement strand
TTATATAACCACTAACCACTAACCACTAACCACTAACCACTAACCATTAACTAATTGAAGTTGATTAAGGAGCCATTCGATCGCCCTTTCTACATCTACAACTTGTTCAACGGCTGGCTGTGGCTTGCGCTGTACCATTACTACTGGTATCCCCAATTCCCTAGCTGCAACAATCTTGGCATAAGTCGCATCGCCGCCACTGTTCTTGCTGGCGATCGCATCAATCTGATACTCTATTAATAACTTTTGCTCATTTTCCAACGTGAAAGGCCCGCGATCCAACAGCAATTTGCCATTAGGAACTAGAGCCCCGGATGTTGGCGGATCGATCGTCCGCATCAAAAACCAAATATCATTCAGATCGGCATAAGCAGCTAGCTCTTGTCTGCCAATGGTCAGAAATACGCGCTTTGCCTGTTTAGATAATACTATTGCCGCTGCTTCATTGCTCTCAACTTCAATCCAGCGATCGCCCTCTTGTTTCTGCCAAGGCGGACGTACTAACATCAGAAAAGGTAAGTTACATTCCTTAGCAGCTTCCGCAGCATTAAAGGAAATCTGAGCTGCATAAGGATGAGTAGCATCAATCAAGAAATTGATTTCGCGATCGCGCAAGTAAGCAGCCAGTCCTGCTACACCCCCAAATCCACCAATCCGCACATTACCTATTAAAGCATGAGGTTGTCGGGTACGGCCTGCTAGGGAAGTAATGACCTCTAGCCCGGAAATAACCGACGCTCTTGCTGCTAGTTTAGT
>NZ_CACA01000170.1:0-9363 GCF_000180455.1 Kamptonema sp. PCC 6506 | reverse complement strand
CCCAATTACCAATTCCCAATTACTTAGAAACTTTCGCCAAAATGCTCTCCATTTCGGATAGTTCAACAGCACCAGAGAAGGTTTCTCCCTTCAAGATAAAGAAGGGAGTACCGTCAATTCCTAATGTTTGAGCTATTTGAATGTCTTTCTGAATGGCGGCGGCGGCGGCAGGGCTATTTCTGTCGCTATTAAACTTCTCTAAATTCAGATTTAGATTTTTCGCGATCGCGCTATACAACTCTTCGCTCAACTGTTGTTGTTGCTCGAACAAAGCGTTATGATACTCCCAAAATTTCCCTTGCTGCTGAGCTGCCCAAGCTGCCTTCGCGGCTGGTAGCGCTTGCGGGTGAATTTGAACCAGGGGAAAATGTTTGAATGCTAAAGTAACTTTGTCCTGGTGTTTTGCCATAAACTGATTGACTGTATTGTGAGCTCTGCTGCAAAAGGGACATTGAAAGTCAGAGAACTCTATGAGAACAATTTTCTGCGAAGGTGAACCAGTAGTAGGAGAATCTGCGATCGCAGCTTGAGGATTATTTTTTACTTGCTCCAAAAATGACTGCCTAGCCGATCGCAATCGATCTTGTTGTTGTTGCTGGTACGCCTGTACTGACTCCAAAATTACTTCGGGATTTTCGCGGATAATTTGTAAGACTTGCTCCTTTAATTTGCCTTCTGGTTGTTGAGTATTATTAGCTGATTGGGCGGAGGGCGAACAACCGATTAAAGTCAGGCAAACTATTAAAAGTGCTGCTAGTGAGAAAACTTGCAGGCGATAGAGTTGATTCCGCATAGACGATATGTTCATAACAAATGTGAAACTCTAAATTTTCAATCTCAGGGGCAAATCAATTTAAATATACCTTAGATATTGCTGGTAACGCCGCCCTCTGGGTGTTGCAAAAGAAAAGAGCGATCGCACTGATGCGATCGCTCTGGATTTCCCGGAAAACTTAGTTAACTCTCAAGCCGCCTCTCAACTTAATCCTAGCGGCGATTGCTTAGCCACTTAGCGGCGACAATTCCCAAAATACCCGCAACAATCGGATTGCCCAAAAACTTCATCAAACTGGGCTGATCTGCCAACACTTCGCGGAAAATATCGGGGTGGGAGTGGTAGGTAAACGATGCCAACCTCGCCACATCATCAGCAGTCATGTGGTTCGGATTGTGAGTCGAAAGTCCTAGCTGTTGCTCTAAAGCGCGATCGCTCAGTCCTTTCTTGCTCAAATGCTTAAAGAATTCCCGCGCCACATCATCCCGTTCATTCGGTTTAATTTGCGCGATCGCCTTTTGCAACTCCGGCTCTAATTGAGCAGGCGAAACGTTATCATGGTGCAAAGATTGACCGAATAACTGTCTGCGCTGAGCTGGAGTAGTCCGCTGAGCAAAGTCATCAAAATTTTCGTATTCGTCGGCCGATACTGCCGGCATTTCTTCAGTATTTCCGTGCGACAAATCGTTCATGATTTGACGTTTGTATTGGTCGCTGGTAGCCATGATATTTTTCTCCAATTTTCAAAACTTATGCGTCTCAATCTGTAATTCAGAAATTACGCTCTCGGCTGCGAGTGGAAGATTACTTCGCTTAGCTCGCCCTGACAACAATTAGACTTGTAATTAATTCCCTAAGTCTTAAATTACTTAAGCCTTACTCGCTTAAATGACTTAAGCCTTACCAGAGTTGTACTCAATCTGGTTGGATTGCTGATCGTATTTCGCCGTCAAAATCAGTTTTTTATCTGGGGCATACATCAAAACCGTTACATCTTGATTCGGGAAATTGTGATGAAAACCTTGGGCTAAAGATTTTGCTAAATCCTTTACTTCATTAGGGCGGACTTGCGGCGTAATTACAACACCTAACTTGTTGTTGTCCCGGATATAAACGTCTTGTACTACATTCTTTGCAGTCTGCATCACCCAATTGCCAAAATCTTGACCAACTGGGGTATTTCCTCGTTGTAGCTGTGCGTAATAATTGGAATTACTACCAATTGCTACTGGTAGATTAGTCGGTTTCTGGGCTGCGGGTGCTCCCGCACAGGCTGTAGAAATAGTCAGGACTAAAACCAACATTAGCCCGGTAATAATTTGGCGACTTTTCTGAAAAAAATTCATTTTTTCCTCCTTCTGCGAAACGCTCTTAACAGAATGATTAATTACTGATCTCTGTTTTCATTCTGTACTATAAACAGAGGGTCTAGATAGAAACTTAGCTACCCAGACCCTCTGAGTTAGTATTAAGCGCGGTTTACTTTTTCCTTCACGTCATCTTTGATATCTTCGACTCCGTGGCGGACTTGAGCTTCTTTTTGCTTCATTTGGCCTTCAGCTTTATCCTTTGGATCGCCAGTAACATTACCTAGCGCTTCTTGAGCCACACCTTCAAGGTTTTTGCCAGTAGCTTTGGCGCGATCTTCTACACTCATGATCTTTCTCCTATTCTGTAAAGTTGTTTACTTTTTTTGTCTTAAACTCATGGTATTAACAAATTCCTTGCTTTACCCTCTACCAAGAGGTAGATTAAAGAAAAAGGAGAGAATCTGATAGCAACCGCTAAATATTTAAATCTTTCTGCCTTCTGCGACAACTATATTTGGGAATAACTTCGCAACTACAAAACAAAGTCCGCCTGTGCGGACTGTAAAAATAAATTTAACCCCTACACTCTCCATAAGGGTTTTGTTTGACAAGATTACGATTTGAACTGTTTAGCTTCAAAAGATGTTAATGTTTTGTTTCTTCATCTATCTTTTGATTAAGTTCTTCTTTTAAGATTTCCGCTGCACGGAGAGTTTGAGCCTCAGCTTGCCGATGTTCACCTCCAGCTTTCTCTGCTACCTCGCAGAGTAATTCTGCCCTAGCTTCTCGATTTTTCTGTTCAACATACTGGATATGGGTTGTTGCTGATTCTTCGTCAATCATGAGCTTTCACCATGTTTTTTAGATAATTTATTTAAATGAGGGACAGTTCCCGGTAAATTCAACCATGCTTTTATAGTAAGAGAAATAGTTGAGCTATTCATCTGCCTATAGAGATAATATATAAGATTTAAAGCTAATACAAAAGGAACAGAAACTTTAACGCCTTCAACTGCTCTCAGACTGACCTATCATGCTTTTAAGGCCGCAGTCTCAATGGTAAGTTTAACACCGAGACTGCGGCGCTAAAAGTAGATTGGCGTAAGTCCTATGCTCATCAAAAATTTTAGGTGTTTCAGCAGTCACGAACCCCCCTTTGTTAGGGGGTTATAGGGAATCGATGAGGTTAACTTTGAAGCGTCTAATCAATGAATCCCATCAGTGTGAAAGTATCATCAGTTTCGTTGGGAGCTATAGGGCGACTGCCACCCATCACGGAGTAAAGTTCGCTAATTTGCAGCGTGCTCGAACCAACTGGGCGGTTTCCAGCTTCAGAGTACATTTCCATTACCTGAAAGTTATCTGCCATGACTGGCCGATTGTCCACTATTTCTATCACTTCCAGAGAACTTGATTCTATGGGGCGGTTGCGGATAGTCTCAAACACCTCAAAATCATTAGCTCCAATTGGTCGATTCTGAGGTAGAGGATTATGATACAATTGAATGTCTGGCTGTTTGCGATCGCTCATTGCTTTGTCCCTAATTGTTAAAGCCATAACTTGAGATATACTCCCTGATTTTTGGGTAACAGCCTCATTAGCTGCAACTTCCTCTGTCTTACCACTGTTTCTGCGTCCCTGGCTCGCGGTTTTCTTGCCAGTTCTGTTAATCGCCATAATTAAATACCTCTGTGTTGCTGAGTAGGTTTACTATTGACTAGAAGAAGCACTTTTTTAGTCAGCTTTCAATTCTACTGTCAATAATTAAAATATCCTAAATTGTACCAAATATTTTAATTTAATTGCAATCTAACTACATATTTGTTAATATTTATAAGTAACATAGCATTCTCTGATAGTTACTATGGGAGATAAATTTTATCTTCAAGCTCCCTTTGAGCCGACTGGGGATCAACCGAAGGCGATCGCGCAACTAACTTCAGGCGTACTTGCAGGCGATCGCTTCCAAACTCTACTTGGTGCGACGGGTACAGGCAAAACCTTTTCAATAGCTGCGGTTATTGAGAAAGTTGGCAGACCTACCCTAGTTTTAGCACATAACAAGACTTTAGCTGCTCAACTGTGCAACGAATTGCGAGGTTTTTTCCCCAATAATGCCGTCGAATACTTCGTCAGTTATTACGACTATTACCAGCCAGAAGCATACATTGCCGTCACCGATACATACATCGAAAAAACAGCAGCAATTAACGACGAGATCGATATGTTGCGACACTCAGCAACGCGATCCCTCTTTGAACGCCGCGACGCGATCGTAGTAGCATCAATTAGCTGCATCTACGGCTTAGGAATGCCAGCGGAATATTTAAAAGCTGCTATCCCTTTTCAGGTAGGAACCGAAGTTAACCAGCGGCAACTATTGCGAGATTTAGTTAACATTCAATATAGCCGCAACGACTTAGATTTAGGTCGAGGAAAATTCCGCGTCAAAGGTGACGTACTGGAAATTGGCCCCGCCTACGAAGATAGAATAATTCGCATAGAATTCTTTGGCGATGAAATTGATGCGATTCGCTATGTTGACCCCGTAAGTGGTGGAATTATCCAAAGCGTAGAAGCTTTGAATATTTATCCCGCCCGTCACTTCGTAACCGCTGAAGACAAATTGGAGGCAGCTTGTCAAGCAATTGAAATCGAAATAGAAGACAGCGTAGAAGAACTAAAAAAAGCGGGTAAATTAGTAGAAGCACAGCGTTTAGAACAACGAACTCGCTACGATTTAGAAATGTTGCGAGAGGTTGGTTACTGCAATGGAGTCGAGAATTATTCCCGCCATTTAGCAGGGCGAAATGCTGGAGAACCGCCCGAGTGTTTAATTGATTATTTTCCCAAAGATTGGCTGTTAGTAATAGATGAGTCTCACGTCACCGTGCCACAACTACGGGGAATGTACAATGGCGACCAAGCCAGAAAGAAAGTGTTAATCGAGCATGGATTTCGCTTACCTAGCGCCGCAGATAACCGGCCTTTGAAAGCAGAGGAATTTTGGGAAAAAGTAAACCAGTGTATTTTTGTTTCTGCTACCCCTGGGAATTGGGAAATAGAAATCTCTGAAAGTCGAGTTGCCGATCAGGTAATTCGCCCCACAGGGTTAATAGATCCTGAGATCTATGTGCGTCCGACTGAGGGGCAAATTGACGATTTGCTAGGCGAAATTAAAGAGCGCGTACTTCTGCAAGAGCGGACATTAGTGACAACCTTAACTAAACGCATGGCGGAAGATTTAACAGAATATTTGCAAGAACGCGGAATTAGAGTCCGGTATTTGCACTCAGAAATTCAGTCAATTGAGCGCATAGAAATTCTGCAATCTTTGCGAGATGGAGATTTTGATGTATTAATTGGAGTCAATTTATTACGGGAGGGATTAGATTTACCAGAGGTGTCTTTGGTAGCAATTCTAGATGCAGACAAGGAAGGGTTTTTAAGGTCAGAACGTTCTTTAATTCAAACCATTGGTAGGGCGGCTCGTCATGTCCGGGGACAGGCGATATTGTATGGTGATAACTTGACAGATAGCATGATTAAAGCCATTGATGAAACTGATAGGCGGCGAGGGATTCAGTTGGCCTATAACAAAATGCACGGAATTACACCGCAGTCAATTGCGAAGAAGTCATCTAAGAATGCAATTTTAGCCTTTTTAGATGTGTCGCGGCGGCTAAATTCTCAGCATTTAGAAACGGTCTACGAACAGATAGATGAGTTATCTTTGGAAGAGATACCTGAGTTGATTGGTCAGTTGGAAGTGCAGATGAAGGAAGCGGCGAAGAAGATGGAGTTTGAAGAGGCGGCTAAGTTTCGCGATCGCATTAAGCACTTGCGAGATAAACTACTAGGTCATTAGTCGCTTTAGTAGTAGTAAGGTGGGCATTGCCCATCTTACTATTTTGATAAAAAAGTATAAAGAGTTTAAAAATTAGCGATCGCATTCAGTGGGCTAGACCCAATTGTAGGTTATTGATAAACAATTTATAATCTCAGCATTACTTTCAGTCCATCTGCTATTGGCTGATACTCTTCAGGAGTTAGTGTGCCTTGGTAAGCTAATATTCGCTTAATGTCCAAACATCGCAATTGATCTAGCAAGACGATAGAATCTAGTGGTAGATTGGCAACTCCAGCAGCAAGGCAGGGATATAAACTGGGATTTTGTATTACCCAATCTCCAGATTTTGTTGTCATAGGTGCAACAACTATGACTTGATAGCGTATTACTCCTGTAAGCCTTGGTAGAGTAATTACTACTGCTGGTCGTCTCCCTTGTTGTTCACAACCTGAAGGAGATTGCTTGGGGAAATTAACTATTAGTACATCCCTGACACTTATTGATTTAACCAATAGATTCTTCTACCTCCTCGCTGTCTACAACTAACCCTATGCCTTCCACATAACGCACAGGTTTACAGTTCTTCATCGGGTTTCTTTCTCCCCACTCATAAGGGAGGTCTTCTTCTTCACTATCAAATTCTCGCCAAGGATTATTTTTTATGTCGGTCATTTCGGGTACAAATTCCAGCACATCTTCTATTCCAACAGGCAATCCTGTTAGTTTTCCTAATCCTTGGATAATGGCTGCAAGAGTGGATAGGTCGATTTGATGCTGTTCATTGCCATGTTTTACCAGTTGGTAAATGATTGCAGGGGAACTATCTGTACCGACAGCTTGTATCAACTTTTCAGGAGTTAAGCAGCGCTCTTGGAGATATTCTGCTAGTTTGAAACGAATTTCACTCATAAATTTAGTTGAGAACAGTTGAGGTGCGGAAGGCGATCGCTTTTCCACTTTCCCTATTTTAGGGGAAAATTTGGGGAGGCGATCGCACTTTTTTTTATTAACTTCTTAACCTCTCCTTAGTGTATTCGTGCTCTAAGATGTCGGCCCTCGATCAATCATCTTCAGAAGATTCATCTGGTTTTGACTTGTATTGAGAAAGCTCATCTTTCAAATGGCAATTCTCATGGTGTAGCTCAGACTCTATAAAAAGCTGCCTTTCCTCAAGATTTTGAACCCGAGTTACAAGATTTTGAACCCAAGTTACAAGATTTTGAATCCGAGTTACAAGCGGTTTGAAGTAGGGAATATCTTCAATCCCTTGAGACTTGGCTTGCTGGAGTGCGATCGCAACCTGTCGAGGATCTGCCTGTGTATCCAGTTGTGCCTCTTGGTAGAGTCGATCCACTAAATTGGCTAGTTCCAGACCATGAGGATGGTCAGCTAATTTTGCAAGTAACTCCAGAGGGGCTGGTTTTGTGTTATGGTGGTTCATACAATTAAAAAAATCAAAGTAATTCCTTGAAACGGCTGCGCTAGCGTGCATCAAGCTGTTTCAAGATTTAGTATTGCAAAAAGCGTCTAGACTTGCAGGTCTGGGGCGCTTATTTTTATAATTTAGCACACTTGAGCGAATAAAGCAATCTAGCAGTTAAGTTTTAGGTGCTTACCATAGTTTTTTTCAGTCGTGCTTTTGCGTAAGGTAATTACTTCTTAAGTACAAATACAGACGATCTAGTTACCTTAATAAGTGTATACCTAAGCTATAGCATATAGTGCATATGTTATAATGCACTATATGCACTATACCCAAGCACTTAAAACATATGTCTCTAGATAAAAACGCTCAATCTGACCAAAATGTTTGGCAGATAGCTGAGGAAGTCATAGAGGACTATCCCCAAAATGATTTAACTCCCCTAGCTCTGAAACCTGTTTCATCGACCGACAACAATCCCAAAAAGGATTTAATGCCCCTGCCACTCGTTCATTCAGATCTTGATGAGTACGGCTTTGACCCCTACGAATTCCGAATCTACGCCCATATTGTTCGCAGAACAGGGGGCAAGCTCGACGGTAAGTGTTTCGCCAAGCTCAAGAAAACAGCAGAAATTTGCAAAATGAGTGTCAGAAAAACCCAATATGCGCTCAAAACTCTTTGTGATGCGGGCTTAATCTTGAAAGAACAGCGTAAAGGGCGTAGTGACATTTACAGACTAGCCCCCAAAAGCAACTGGAAACCCAAAGAACAATTACAGGATATTCGACAGAAAGCAAAAGAGTCGAAAGTTGATAAATTGGAAGACTCCGAAGAAGATCCAACTAATATAAATGAATAACTACTAACACCATGTATGACCAACAACTCAACAAAAATCCCCTTTGTTGACCTCTCCCTCCAACATCAACCCATCCAAAGTCAAATAGAACAAGCTATTGCACAAGTCATCCAGAAAGGAGACTTCATTCTCGGCCAACAACTCGCCGAATTTGAATCAGCATTTGCCACAGCTTGCGGTGTAAAATATGGCATCGGGGTGGGCAGTGGTACAGATGCGATCGCGCTAGGACTTCAAGCTTGCGGGATCGTCCCTGGCGACGAAATCATCCTCCCAGCAAACACCTTTATCGCTACCATCATCGGCGTTCTTCGGGCCAAAGCGACACCAGTATTAGTAGATTGCGAACCTTACACCGCTCTTATTGACCTCACAGCAGCAGAAAAAGCCATAACCCCCAAAACCAAAGCAATTATCCCCGTGCATCTCTACGGGCAAATGGTATCGCCTAATCAACTTCTAAATCTTGCCAAAACCTACAATTTAATAATATTTGAAGATGCCGCCCAAGCACACTTAGCACAAAGAGAAAATTACCGTGCAGGTTCCTTTAGCAAAGCGGCAGCATTCAGCTTTTATCCTAGCAAAAACTTAGGAGCCTTTGGCGATGGGGGGATGCTCGTTACTAACGATCGAGAATTAGCAGAAAAAATGCTGATTTTTCGTAATTATGGTGCATCCCAGAAATATTTGCACACAGAATTAGGAACCAACAGCCGCCTCGACACCTTGCAAGCAGCCGTGCTAAATGTTAAGCTTCCATACTTAGAGGGTTGGAATCGCGAGCGCAATTTAGCTGCTCTGCATTATAATGAACTATTAGATCCCCTGAAAAAAAAAGGGATCTTCCCCATCCAAAACCAGAGTGGCAATGGTAACATTTATCATCTATACGTAATCAGGGTGACAGATGAATGTCCCCTTACCCGCGATATCCTTCAGGAGAAACTCGCAGTTAACGGCATTCAAACAGGCATTCACTATCCCATACCTTGCCATCTCCAACCTGCCTATCCAAACTTAGGTAATTTAGGCGATTTCCCTAATGCAGAAAATCTCTGCAAACAGATTTTATCATTACCAATGTATCCCGGACTGAGAAAAACTCAAGTTGAGCAAGTAGTGGCGGGGATTGCATCTTT
>NZ_CACA01000171.1:0-1063 GCF_000180455.1 Kamptonema sp. PCC 6506 | reverse complement strand
GTCAGTAACCCACCCCTAAAGGGGATGGGCTTGCAAGACGAAAGTCAAAACAAGCCATACTGACCAGCCTAAGACTTTCGAGGTCTACGTTTTTTGAGTCAAGACACCAGGCGGATGCGTAGCTAGTCCTCTGCCCTGTCGTTTGCAGTTAAACAGTTTTAAGGTCACTGAAACAGTGCTGCAAGCTGAACAAGCTCTCAAAACATTGGCGAAGCTAACTTTACCCCGCAAGGGAGGCTCGAAAGAGCAAATCATTATGCGTAGCGTACAGGGTTGTGAGGTTTGAGATGGTAATTGTCCCATCGAAAGTACATCACTTTCATCACACCGAACTAAACAGCCCCAAGGCGGTAATGGAAAAAAACGATTCACGGCGGAAGACAGCCGCAAAAATTCCTCCCACCCCTTTAGGGGATGGGTTTCCATTTTGGAAAGGTTTATGAATTCTTGGCGCGATCGCTTTAATCAAATGACAGGTCAAACTCGGCTGGTAGTTTGTCGCTTATTCGTCCATCTAGAAGGCGAAGAAGTCGCACCGCTATTAGGAGTTGTTAACCGCACGGCAAGACAAGCAATTGATGCCGAAGGTGACTTAGAAATTTTAGGGCAAGGACTGGTAGAAATTTGCACTCAGCTATTACAATATGATACATACTGGCGCTCTGCCGCCAACGAAGGCGATGTTTTCTGGGATGAAAGCCAAGCTGCTGACTATGTAGATGAATTGTTTACTGATTCTGCTCAACGCTACCTGAGCGAACCAGACTTTAGCGGATACAATCAAAGTAAAGATTCTCCTTTGTCGTTGCCAGTAACGAAAAATTTGATTGTAATTATTACAGTCGCTTATGAGGGTGAAATACCTACCCTAGAAAATGATTTAGCTAACATGAGTGCTCTGAAAAATGGTTTAAAAGCATTGATTAACTTGCACTATCAAGAAAAGCTCCGAGCTATCCAAGTTCACTTCTCTCCAGCACAGTTTGGAGATGAATTGACAGACGATCAAGTTCTAATGAATTTCCCGGAATTAATTCCCTTGTAGGGAGATGGGGAGCAGGGG
>NZ_CACA01000172.1:0-4287 GCF_000180455.1 Kamptonema sp. PCC 6506 | reverse complement strand
CGATCGCATTGTAGTTAGTATCGGTGCTAGTTGCTGTGTAACTAATTGTGCTAGTATGATTGCCTTCAACGAGGTTATCATTTACGGCTGTGACTGTGACTGTTTGTGGTGTATTCCAGTTAGCGGAAGTGAAGGTTAAGCTAGTTGCACTACTGGTACTTTGACTGTCAGGATTAATCGTAATTGTAACATTGGCTGTAGGTTGGCTGTTTAATACTACTGTGTAACTATCCGTTGCACCGCCTTCCGAGACATTGGTGCTACCACTGGATTGAGTGATGTTGACACTAGCAGTATCGTTATCAGTAATAGCAATATTTTGAGTAGTCGTGCTGCCTAGTGCAATATTTGCCGACGGATTACTAATAGTTAATGTCGCGGTTTCTGTACCTTCTGCTACAGCATCGTTAACAACAGTAAAAGTAGTAGTGCCTGTAGTTTGTCCGCTAGGAATAGTAATAGTAGTATTACCCAGGTTGTAATCTCCAGCAGTAACATTAGTTCCAGAAACACCTAAGTCAACAGTTTGATTGCTAGAAACGACACTAGAAGCGGTGGCGGTAACGGTAATTATAGTTGTACCTGCTTCCGTACCTGCATTACTACTAACTGATAAATTGACAATACCTTGTATCAGCGTGTTGGCTGTTGAAGAATCATTAGTTGTCACTGAGTCAGTAATACCTAAAGCTGTTAATCCGCTAAGAATAGGATTAGGTTTTACTGTGGCTGTATTCGTGACAATAGTTCCCGCTGGTGTTGCTGAATCAATTGTCCCATTAACTGTCAATGTTGCTGATTGTGATGGTGCTAAATTAACTTTTTCCCAGACTCCAGAAGTGTTACTGTAATTGCCTGCTGAAGCACTAAAACTGGGATTAGTTACTGCTGCGGGTACTGTGTCGCTGAGATTGAGGTGATCGATTGTGTTTGTGGTACTATTATTTGTAACTGTAATTGTGTAACTAATCGAACCGCCGGGGTTAGCAGTGGCGGGGGCAGTTTTAACAACACTTAAATCAACTTCAGGAGGAGTAGCGCGATACTCAAATGCCCCAATATCTACAGTAGAATTACTGATTCTAGTAAAGGGTAAACCACGTTGATCGCTAGTTAATCCAGAGGCAAGAGTGTTGCTACCTGCATCAATTGCTTGGGAACTAGCAAGTAAGGCATGAGTTTGAGTTAATCCCCCATTATTTGCAAGGGGAGAAAGTACCGTACTAATGAGTCCAGAAACAGTAATATCGCTGGCAACTGTGGGAAAACTACCTGCACTTCCGCTTTGTCCTACTAAGTTATTGCCGTTGGAGGTAAAAGTATCTAAGTTTTGCACTTCTGTATTAGTAGTGGCAGTATTACCTGCAACAATGCTGTTACTAACTGTCGCCGTACTGCTAGCGTTGGAGATTCCGCCACCATTACTAGCTGAATTATAAGCGAGCGTGCTGTTTGTAATAGTTAATGTAGTTGCATTAACGTTGTAGATGCCGCCGCCATTGTCAGTAGCTGTATTACCAGAGATCGTGCTGTTAGTGACAGTCATCGTCCCTGTATTGCGAATGCCGCCACCGTTGGGTGCTGTGTTGCCACTAATCGTACTGTTAGCGATCGTTGCTGTGCCGTTTGAGAAGTTGGAGATGCCACCGCCTCTCAAATTGACTGTGTTGTTAGCGATCGTACTATTAGTAACTGTCAGAGTCGCCGTAGAGTTAACATTGTAAATGCCGCCGCCGTTGTTAGAAGCGCTATTACCACTAATCGTGCTGTTGCTGACGGTGGCGATACCTCTGTTGTCAATGCCACCGCCACCAGTATTATTAGTGTAGTTGTTTGTAACTGTACTGTTAATTACCGTCAGCGTACCGCTACGATTGTAAATCCCAGCGCCATTTTCGTTAGATGTGTTCCCGGAAATTGTGCTGTTAGTGACGGTGACATTGCTACTATTATCGATCAAAATGCCGCCAGCTTTACCATTAGGAAACGTCCCCGATGCAGTGCCATTACTGACAGTGCTGTTGTTTAAAGTTAAGGTACTACCGTTTGTGACCGAGATATTTGCACCCCTACCAGTAACGCTACCCTGAGTAATAGTCATGTCACTAATGTTGACTGTTACCCCCGATCCAGAAATATCGAATACCCGCACGGCATTATTGCCACTAACGCTTAAATTACTCGCACCAAGCCCATCAATACTTACTGAATTATTAATGCTGAGACTACTGGCAAGAGTTATTGTGCCACTGACTCCCGTAAGGTCGATCGCATCCGCACCAGCAGTGTTATTAGCTGCTACAATTGCCTCTGGCAAGCTGATTTTGCCGTCAGCGCCGGGACTAGCAATTAGGTTCGCGATGCTGCTGGTAGTTCCATCTACTAAGTCGTTTGTGGTTGTGACGCTAACTGTTGCCATAGTTACTCCTTAGAGATCCAGTCTCTACAATTATATAGCGCGATCGCCATTCTCGTACTGATATCCTCAAAATATATTGTGCCAATGCAAGCAGAAACGATATGAATCTCGTTAATCTGTGCGTTAATTTATTGCACTATAATATTTATAACTTGCTGATTCCTGGTGGTGCTAGTCAAAATGCAAAAGATTTGTTTCGCAAAATAGCTAAAAGCTTTTTCTGAAAATGCTTCGGGAAATATACCTTTAAGATGAGAACGCTAGGTTAAATCATAACCACTAATACAATTTTATCGCGATCGCGGTATTAAAACTTGAGTTTTATCTAGGGTATACAAATAGGGAAATGGATATCAATCTCCACCAGGTAAACTATTACCCTAGATGAGTAATACCGAAAGCAATGTCTATACCAAACTACGCCACTGCACTTTTATTTTCTGACTAAATCAACAGAAAATTAGCTGATATAATCGCACTTTTATCGACCCCAATCATAATCGCTAACTGATCCCCTGTCAACAGATTTTTAATAATTGTTCCCCGATTATCCTCAGTAAAATCTAACTGACTAAAACTTAAACCACTTAATCCAATTAAGTCTTGACCAATGGTAAAATCACCGATAGTATCAAATCCGCTACCAGCTTTTAAGATAAAAATATCATTACCGCTACCGCCAATCAAACTATCATTACCCAAGTCTCCATAAAGGATATCGTCACCTTTACCACCAGTGATAGTATCGTTATTTTCACCTCCGTAAATTGTATCATTTCCTTCACAACCTCCGAGAAGATCGTCTTGTTCATTCCCACTAATGAAGTCATTACCTACACCGCCACAGATGGTATCAGACTCTAAGTTTCCAAAGATGTTATCATTACCTTCACTGCCAAGAATTGTATCATTACCTTTGCCCCCATATAAAACATCATTATCCTTGCCACCGTCGATAAAATCATCATTTCTATTACCAAAAATGGTGTCATTATCTTCTCGGCCATTTAGTAAGTCATTACTTTTCCCTCCGAAGATTAAATCAGCGCCATAATCGCCAAGAATAATATCATTATTTTCATCTCCTAACAGGATGTCATCACCTTTGCCACCACTAATAAAGTCATTGCCATAATTACCGTTAAGGATGTCTATACTGTCGCCACCATATAGATTATCATCCCCTGATTTAGCATCGAAGATATTGCCAGAATTGCCACCTAAAAACTCATCATTTTTTATCGTACCTATTTGAAGGTTAGATATACCAAATATACGGTTTTCAACTGAGTTGGGTTGGTTTAAGTCGGGATAGGAAATTTTTTCACAGATGCAGCTATCGTCTGGGATGTTGTTAGTTATTGGTGTGGGAGTTGGTGTTACCGATAGAATTGGTGTCGGTGTTACTGATGGAATTGGTGTTAACGATGGCGTTGGTGTCGGTGTTACCGATGGCGTTGGTGTCGGTGTTACTGATGGTATTGGTGTCGGTGTTACTGATGGAATTGGTGTTACCGATGGCGTTGGTGTCGGTGTTACCGATGGCGTTGGTGTCGGTGTTACTGATGGTGTTGGTGTGGGAGTTACCGATGGCGTTGGTGTTACCGATGGCGTTGGTGTCGGTGTTACCGATGGCGTTGGTGTCGGTGTTACCGATGGCGTTGGTGTCGGTGTTACTGATGGTGTTGGTGTGGGAGTTACCGATGGCGTTGGTGTTACTGATGGAGTTGGTGTTACTGATGGAGTTGGAGTTAGTGTTACCGATGGAGTTGGTGTTACTGATGGAGTTGGCGTTACTGATGGCGTGAGTGTTGGCGTTGGTGTTGCGATATCGTTATCAGTAATATTAGCAGTAATCGGGGTAATAG
>NZ_CACA01000173.1:0-3904 GCF_000180455.1 Kamptonema sp. PCC 6506 | reverse complement strand
TATAATAGAGATACGATTGTTACTTGGTACTACCAGATTGTCTCGGCTCACAAATCACTTGCTTAGCTGTATCTGCGGCTTGCCGAGCTGTATTTTGCAGAGCAGGTGAACTTTGATAGATAGCTTGCAAATCCTGTGCATCTTTAATCACTCGCTCATAGATAGCAACAGCCTGATTACCGTCAACTTCTAACGCTTGAGGAGTGTAATTTTGCAACACTTCAATCAGCGATATCTTGTTGTCGCTAGCAGATGCAACTAAAGCATCCCGCAACGCCAAACTACCTTGAACGCGAGCAAGAGGAGGATAAGCAACTTCTGCCATCTGTTTGAGCATAATTTCTCCAAAGTAAGTATTTAGAAGTCGCGTTACTAATTGCGAATCTAGACTTACTTCTCGCGTTAACATACTGCGGACTGATTCAGGGTCTTGTTTAGCAAGATTCAGAACGCTTTGCAACTGAGAAGAGGGTTTGCCAGTTTGGGCGAAGGACTGTAAATCGCTCATCGGTAAAGCGATATCAAGAGCACCGTACTTGACAGTAATCTGTTCAACAGCAAAGGCTTTTGAGCTGTTCAGCAGCGCTGCACCTGTTCCCAACAACAACGCCAAACTTAGGGATAAAGACTTTGATACTCCCTTTGCCAAAAGAGCGGAGTTCAGGCGAACACCCTCAAAATATCCAAGTTGAAACCGAAAGTTCATTCGTTTAAGCCTCTCTACACAGTCAAAGATAGTTTCTTGGAGCGATGATATCTCCCTACTTTATGTCTAGAAGATGTACTCTAATGTTCCTTAAATACCAGTTAAAAAAACTATTGTCTCAGCCATTTTAACCAGTCTTTAGATAGATTTCAGAGTTCATGCTATCTGCTAATCATCGCTCTAGAGCCTTGCCAATTTATAGCAACCGCCAAGGCTTTTAAGACACTCGCTTATGGCCCAAACCATTAACTCTCTTCCTCTCTTCTCCTCTTCCCTTTCTTTCCCTAGCCCCTAACCGCCCTGGCGGTTGCTATATTCTGAAGCTTAGGCAGTTTTGCAAATTGTTTTTTGCACCTCTGGACTGTTTCGTAAGAAGGTTAGCACTTTTTGTCCCTCAACAACAGCCTGGTTATAAAGGTTGACAACTTTTTCGCCGTCGATCACAACTGCATCAGTACCCTGATAGGCTTGTAACACTTCTAAAAGGGACATTTGACCATCCTTAATGACTAGATTCACTGTTGCTTTCAGATCGTCTACCATTTTCGCATAATTGCTACCTGGAGTCAGATATTTGCTAACTTCGGTGAGAGCCAGTTTCCCGTAATATGAGTTAAGCAAATCATTCAATACATTAGGAGCAACATCCACTTTTTTGCTCAAAACTTCGCGAAAACCGCTGATTTGATTTGGGGTTGCTTTGGCAATTTGAAAAAGCGATCGCAATTGATTAGAAACTTGACCAGTATTTGCAAAGGTTACAAGCTCAGGAATTGTAACCGATACATCAACCGCGCCGTATTTAACTTTAATTGCGTCTATCGCAACTGCACTACTGCTAAAAACTAACAAACTAGCGCTTGCAGCTAACAGAACTGCCATTCCTACGGCTAGACTTTTTGAGATCCGCTTACTGACAACACGGTATAGTTTACGAACGCTCTGAAACCACCCTAGTCCAAACAGAAATTTCATTTGCTTCTCCCTTAGATATTGAGTGAAAATAGTTCTGCCACCAACCCGGCGCTAAAAGTTAAATCAGTAGGGCGCGCCGGGAGTTGTACAGAGATAGCCTGATTTTACCGACTTTTCTCTCTTTGCACAATCACCCTCTTCCGATCATTCTACCTTTGAAATGCGTAAGTGCTCTAGAACTTTTCTACTGCACCCCATATAACTTTACAAAACATCCTTCTGCATTCCCCCCTCAACCAGTTGTTGAACTGTCATATATCGCGACTCATCCTTTCCAACAATTGGCGGACGATCGCAGCGTCCTCAGCGTGGGGAATGTTTGTCAAATACATTTCTAAGTCTTGGCGGGATTCTTGCCAACGACCGAATTGATAATAGAGAATTCCCCGATCTCGCCTTTCACCTGCTGCATCTGGAAACAGCAGTAGAATTCGCTCGATCGCGGCTAAGGCTCTAATTCGATCGCCTTGATTTAGATAAATAGCTTTAAGATTGCTTAACATCCGCGCTAATATTTGCCTGCGGCTAACTGGTGCTAGAAATGCGGGTTGCAATTCTACTGGTTGACCATAAATTTGAGAAAGTCGATTTTTACAGTCTTCTGGAAATAATATTTCTCCTTGATTGAAGGCATCGACATAGATACCTACATCCTCGAAATCGGGGCGAATTAAAAAATGTCCAGGCATTCCAATTCCAATCATGGGAAAGTCAATTCGTTGGGCTATTTCTAAATAAACTAAAGATAATGTAATCGGGATGCCTGTTCGAGAGTCGATGACGTGATTGAGAAAGCTATTGCGGGGATCGTAGTAATCGGCTGTGTTACCGCTAAATTTTAAGTCTTCGTAGAGATAGCGGTTTATGGTTTGAATAATTCGCAGGGGATAAAGTTGTCGTGGCAACCGTTCTTTGACCTCAGCGGCCATTGTGTCGAGGGCGTTGAGGTATTCATCAGGATAGATGTCTGAGTCTTCTTCTTGGGCTATGTAAAGGGCAGCTTTTGCTAGGTTAATTTGCTGGTCTAGATGGTTGATTTCTTGCTCAAAAAGTTTTCGCGATCGCGATTCGTTCATCATAGGGAAGAAGGAAGAGGGAAGAGGGAAGAAGGAAGAAGAGAAAATGGGAGGCTTTTTCCCCAAATACCAGTTAACAGTTGATAGTTAACTGTTAACAGTTGTTAGATTCCTCAATACTAGCTAAATCCCGTGACTTTTGCCAATTACCCAGTTACGACGGAAAAAACGGGCTAATGCTGACTCTTCTAAAGATAAAAATATTGGTCGTCCGTGTGGACAAGTGCGGGGATTGCGAGTAGATTTCCACCGATCTAATAAAGTCTGCATTTCTTGTAGAGTTAGAGCAGTGCCATTGCGAATTGCACTGCGACAAGCAGTAGCTACTTGAGCGGTTTGCAAGTCTCCAACTTTACTAATTTCTGTCAGGGCATCTTGACAATCATCTCGTTTTGCTAACAATGCTGGAGCACTACGTGCTGCCCATAGTTGCTCGCCAAATGGTTCTATTTCTAAACCCAATCGCTGCAAGTTATCGACCTGAGTTGGCGATAATTGATTAAGAATCACTGGTGGTTCTAAGGGTACTAATTGCCAAGCGTAACATAACTGCTCGTATAAAACTCGTTCGTGGGCGATGTGCTGTTCTACTAACCACATTCCGCTGGGATGTTCGGCGAGAATGTAGGTATTGTGGACTTGAGCGATCGCTCTCAATTCCATCAATCCTAAATCGCTGCTACTTTTCCCTGGTTCGCCGTCCGCATTCGGTTGAATAGAACGGTTGACATGATAACCACTCTTTGGTTCAGAGGCTTTGAGTAATTTACCAACTCGCTCAGGTAGCGGCATTTCTGGCATAATCTCAGCGTTAAGCTGCAAAGCTCGTGCGATCGCAACGCCAATCTGCTCTTGCCAGTAAGTCATGTTATGGAGATAAATTTCTGCCTTAGCGGGGTGGCGGTTCCAGTCTATTTGCTCTGGGTCAATTTGGAAGTGAATAAAACAGATGGGGTAGCGATCGCGCGGACAAGTCCGCCCAAATGCAGTTAGAATAGTTTGCTCTAATTCTGGCGATCGCACAATCCGCCCATTCACAGCAACTTTAACCCAATCCGCCCGCCGCCGATGACACCGATCCGGCAAACCTATTACTAAATCTAAAGATTGAGCAGGTAATTGGTAATTGGTAATTGGTAATTGGTAG
>NZ_CACA01000174.1:0-1950 GCF_000180455.1 Kamptonema sp. PCC 6506 | reverse complement strand
ACTTGCCAATTACCAATTAATAAAATCCTCTAGAATGGTTCATCAACCTCCTTCGGGTGCAAGGGATCTACTGCCCCTCGATGTTGCCCAAAAAATCTCGATAGAACGCCGCTTGCAGCAGGTTTTTCACCGCTGGGGCTATCACCGAATTATTACCTCTACCCTTGAACGGTTGGATACTTTAATGGCCGGTGGAGCCGTTCAACGTTCAACGGTAATTCAGTTACAAGATGCTGAAGATGGCGAACTCGGCTTGCGACCGGAGTTGACTGCTTCCATTGCTAGGGCAGCCGCAACGCGCATGGTGGACAGCGCAGCTTGGCCGCAGCGCCTCTACTACAATGCGAATGTTTTCCGTAAAGGGCGGGGATTTGGTGGTCACGGTAGCCAGCAGGAATTTTATCAAGCTGGCGTGGAATTACTCGGCGCTGGCGGTGTCGCGGCGGATGTGGAAATTTTGCTGTTGCTGTGCGAGTGCTTGCAGAACTTGGGGTTGAGTGGGTGGCATTTGGTTTTAGGGGAAGCTGGCTTGACAGCGAAGCTTCTCGATCCCTTTCCGGTGCAGGTGCGAGATCGGGTGAGGAGTGCGATCGCAAATCTTGACCGTATTGCCCTAGAAACGTTGCCTCTGTCCCCAGAACTCCGGGAAAGGGCATTTTTGCTGTTCGACCTCCGAGGCCGTCCACAGGATGTGCTACCAATAGTTGCTAACCTGGATTTAGATTTATCGCAGCGAGAAGCGGTAAATAATCTCAAATCTCTTGTCGATTTGCTCAATGAATGTCAATCTAAAACTGCTCTTGCCCTTGGTCAGAGTCAGGAGGGCGCATTCCAAATCCATCTTGACCTCAGTTTGATTCAAACATTTGACTACTACACTGGTATTGTGTTTGAAATTGTTAGCAATACTGAGGGAGAACAGCGAGTTTTGGGACAGGGCGGACGATACGATCGACTGTTGGGACTCTATCATCCCGAAGGGACTTCTTACCCAGGAATCGGGTTTTCATTTAACATTGAAGACTTGCACTATATTCTGTTAAATACTGGAGAATTGCCCAGAGAAACGCCTGGGAGTGATTGGTTAGTAATACCGGAAACACCCCAAGCTTATGCAGCGGCGTTTTCCTATGCCCAAAAACTTCGAGAGTCTGCTCCTTTAGTCCGAGTTGAAGTAGATTTAGGAGGGCGGGAAACTGCCGAGGAAGTGCGGGAATATGCTCGCAATCGCCGTATTAGTCAAGTTGTCTGGATTAATGCCGCAGGGTTGCCGACTATTGAAACCGGGACTTAGCTAATGGTTAACTGTTAACTGTTAACTGTTAACTGCTAACAATAATGGTTAACAGTTATAGCAACCGGCAAGGTGGTTAGGGCATTCTGGTTTCCTCAAACCCTTAATTCTATTCTCTTCTTCCCTAGTCCTGAGCATCGGAGCATCGGAGCATCGTAGCTATAACTGCTAACACTAATAATTAACCACTAACCACTAACAAACAAAGGAAATATGCCCCATACTATCGTTACCAATATTTGCGAAGGTGTTGCTGATTGTGTAGACGCTTGTCCCGTTGCCTGTATTCATGAAGGGCCTGGCAAAAATGTTAAGGGAACTGATTGGTATTGGATTGATTTTCAAACTTGCATTGATTGCGGGATTTGTCTGCAAGTCTGTCCAGTGGCAGGGGCAATTGTTGCTGAAGAAAGACCAGAATTGCAGCAAACTCCTGGTTGATTTTAGTAAGTAGGACTTGACTTAATACAATGTCCAACAAATTACTTGGGATATGTCATTGCGAGCGCTCAAAGCCTTACCTTGCGATTGCTTCGGGCAAGATCCGTACCCTCGCAACTGCGCTGCGCTTGGCTCGCAATGACATATATAGCAACCGTCAAGATAACTAAATCCACCTAATTAAACATAAGATCGGGATGGCTAAAAAGCTGAGT
>NZ_CACA01000175.1:0-2569 GCF_000180455.1 Kamptonema sp. PCC 6506 | reverse complement strand
GAGAAAAACCCTGGATACAGCTTAAGCTCTGGGAACCTGGCTTATGTAATTTACACTTCGGGGTCTACAGGCAAACCCAAAGGCGTACTGGTGGAGCACCGAGGACTATACAACCTCGCCAAAGCACAGATTCAGATATTCGACGTGCAACCGAACAGCCGCGTCCTCCAGTTTTTCTCTTTGAGCTTCGATGCTTCGGTCTTTGAGGTTGTGATGGCCTTGGTGGCGGGAGCGACGCTAGTAATGGGAACGCGGGACTCCCTGCTACCTGGAGCAACTCTGATTCAGCTTTTGCGCGACTATGCGATCGCTATTGTTGCGCTAGCACCATCCGTGCTAGCGGTACTGCCCTTTAACAAACTACCAGCGTTGCGGACAATAATAGTTGGTGGGGAAGCCTGCTCCCCCGACCTCATAGTTAAATGGTCATCAGGTCGTCGGTTCTTTAACGCTTATGGGCCGACCGAATCCACCGTCTGTGCCACCATTGCTGAATGTACCGATAGTAAAGAGCCACCGTCCATCGGTCGGCCCATTGCTAACACACAGGTTTATATTCTAGATGCCCAAAAACAGCTTGTCCCGATCGGCGTGCCCGGAGAATTATACATTGGTGGTGCTGGTTTAGCACGGGGCTACCTCAACCAACCCGAACTAACAAGCGATCGCTTTATTCCCAACCCCTTTAGCCACGAATCGGGTTCTCGCCTCTATAAAACTGGCGATTTAGCCCGCTATCTACCCGACGGCAATATCGAATTTTTAGGTCGTATCGACCACCAAGTGAAAATTCGGGGCTTCCGCATTGAACTTGGCGAGATCGAGGCAGTGTTAAGCCAACACACCGCTGTCCGACAAGCTATAGTAGTAAACCGCGAGGATGTACCGGGCGACAAGCGCCTGGTAGCTTATATAGTTCCTGAAGAGAAACATATCCAACCATTACATCAGCAAGAGGGCCAAGAACTGGGTCAGATAGAATTATGGCCATCAGTAGCAGAATACTTCGTCTATGACGAATTGTTATATTATGCTATGACCAATGATGAGCGTAGAAATCATAGCTACAAAGTAGCCATTAACCAGTTAGTAAAAGATCGAGTAGTTGTTGAGGTTGGTACGGGTAAAGATGCGATTTTAGCTAGGTTTTGTGTAGAGGCCGGAGCCAAAAAGGTATATGCGATTGAAAGAAGTGAGGAATCTTACCGACTAGCAAAAGCTTGTATTAAAAATCTGGGTTGGGAAAACAAGATAACTTTAATTCATGGTGATGCAACCCAGGTTAACTTGCCCGAACAGGCGGACGTATGTCTGTCAGAAATTGTCGGTGCCATTGGCGGATCGGAAGGTGCAGCAGTGATTTTGAATAGTTCCCGCAGATTTCTGAAGGAAGATGGAATCATGATTCCTCAGAGAAGTATTACCAAAATAGCTGCTGCTTATCTGCCTGATGAATTGTTAGATAATCCACAGTTTAACGATGTTCCCGGTTATTACACTAATAAAATTTTCGAGCAAGTTGGATATCCTTTCGATCTAAGGTTATCTATTAAGAAATTTCCCAAATCTCATCTTATCTCAAACAGTGATACTTTTGAAGATTTGAATTTCAATACTCACCTTAACCCAGAATACCGTATTGAAATCAATCTCACGATTACAAAAGAGTCAAGATTAGACGGTTTTCTAGTGTGGCTGAACTTACACACAATTGAAGGAGAAGTCATAGATATTATCGAGCATGAGTATTGCTGGCTACCAGTCTACTTTCCGGTATTCTATCCGGGAATTCAGGTTTCAGAAGGAGATACAATCAAAGCAGTTTGTATTGGAACTCTATGCGATAATAACTTGAACCCTGACTATAAAATTGAAGGTATTTTGATTAGGGGAAATGGGCAATTTATTGAGTTTGAATACGAATCTTATCACCATAAAAAAGTGTTTAAACACAACCATTTCTATGAATTATTGTTCTCCGAAAATGGTCACAAAACACATCATAAATATCACTCTGAAGTATTACCTAAAGAGATTAGATATTATCTTAAGGAGCGTTTACCTGACTACATGATTCCTTCAGCTTTTGTGATTGTAGATGAATTGCCGCTGACACCAAACGGTAAAGTAGACCGCAAAGCACTGCCAGCTCCTGGTGTTATTAACCTAGATTGGGAAACAAATCATATTGCACCCCAAACTGATATTGAACAAGCTATAGCTACGGTTTGGCAACAGGTATTAAACTTAGAAAAAGTAGGTATCGATGATAATTTCTTCGATCTAGGCGGTCATTCATTATTGATGGCTCAGGCTCATAGCAAACTGCGCGAAGTGGTGGACAGAGATGTTTCAATCCTGGAAATGTTTAAATATCCAACAATCAGTTCTTTGGCTAAGTATTTAAGTCAGGAGCCAGAGGAAAAACATTCTTTTCGATCAAATCGAGACCAAATCAAAAAACAAAAACAAGCTATCAATCGCCAAAAGCAAAAACAACGCTCGCAAGGAAAGAGTAAAAATGGATAATTCTCGCTTTCAAGTGGGAGCAGGCGATCGAGTCCTCTAA
>NZ_CACA01000176.1:0-24588 GCF_000180455.1 Kamptonema sp. PCC 6506 | reverse complement strand
GATTACCAATTACCAATTAACAATTACCAATTACCAATTACCAGTTAAGTAAATCCACCTAATTAAACATAAGATCGGGATGGCTAAAAAGCTGACTGTATAAACATTCTTCCTTCTCTCCTAGATAACTAAATTTTTCTTCCTTCTTCCTTCTTTCTTCTTCCTTCTACTTATTATCCTTCAAACCAACAGGCTCGCCAAGCAGATTCGGCCGCAACTATGGTATACTCTCGCTGTTTTTTCTGATAGTCGCGCCTCACTGTGTTTAACCGCACGGAAAGGTTGCGAATTTGCTGTCGCCAAGCTGTCGCGCCTGCATCGGCAAATTCAATTTCAGATAAACGCAGATTAATCGCCGTGATGTGAATTGCATTAGCGCTGGGAGCACCTCCTAAACCTCCAAAACTGCCTACTCCTAACTCTCCTAAACTTTCTTCATCCTCCGATTCTACGGTTTCAATTATTAAGTTTAATAGGTTAGGTGGCCCCGCGATCGCATCCCCAGAGGTATCTGCGTTAACAGCGGCTTCTAAAATCGGTTCAGGTAATTGGTTGGGCAAGATTCCTGAGTTTTGCAGTAAGCGGTTACTATCGCGAGAAAGGCTTTTGAGGGTATTGCCGATCGCTTTTTCCAGTTTCTCCTGCCACTGCAATAATTTGTCTGCGGATTGGGGACTGGGATTTTTTGAGCTTTGAGTTTTGAGATTGCTTCCTTCCATTCCCAACGCTAAACTCTGTGGGTAGGCTACGCGAACGGGGTTTTCAGTTTCGCCTTCACTAAATATCTCCTCTCGCCGCGAATCTCCTTCGCTTTCTGCGAATTGGTTATTGTCCTCTTCTTCCCATCCTTCTTCCTCATCTTCATCCTCATCCTCATCCTCATCCTCTCCCTGTTCCTCCTTCAGTAGCAATTGCAACTTTTCAGAAGTTGCGATCGCCAACTTCCGCAACGACTGCTGCATTTTTTGCCGCTGATTGTAGGATAACTTCAGAAAAGGTTCTGGATATCCCTGAGTACAAAGGTAATAACAAGCCAAAATTAACTGCTGACTCGCCGCTTGTCCCAAGGCATTTAAATAACCGCTGTAGCTATTTGCCAATTCCGAACCGATGTTTGCGATCGCTTCTTCCAGTACCCCTATTTCCCGCTCAATTCGCTCACTTGCTCCAGACATACACTAATCTTAACTGGTAATTGGTAATTGATAATTGGTAATTGGTAATTGTTAGTTGTTAGTTGTTCGTTGTTAGTTGTTCGTTGGTAATTGGTAATGGCTAATTACTCATCTCCCCCTTTCTTCCTCTTTCCCTAGCCCCTAGTCCTGAGCATCCTAGCCCCTTCTTTGGTAATTTGTAAATTGAAAATAGTGCCTACCAATTGAAAACTGCATATAATATAACAACTAAAAATTAAAACTAAAAACAACAGTAGCTCCTGTTAATTTTTAATTTTTAATTTTTAATTAATTATTTGGTTCCCATTTGGGCGGCAACTTCATCAGCGAAATTGCTTTCTACCTTCTCAATACCTTCGCCCAATACAAACCGCACAAATCGGCGTACTTGGACGTTTTCGCCCAATTGAGAGATAGTTTGTTTCACCAACTCTTCCACCGAGATATTTTGATCCCGAATAAAAGGCTGATCCATCAAAGATAGCTCTTTCAGACGCTTATCAATTCGCCCTTGAACAATCTTTTCCTTAATATTTTCTGGCTTATTGCCCAAGTCATCCTTACCCATTTCAACTGCCTTTTCCTTCTCGACAATTTCAGCGGGAATGTCTTCAACTTTCACGTATTCCACATTCGGACAAGCTGCAATTTGCATGGCAATATTCCGCACCAAAAGTTGAAACTCCTCGCGGCGGGCGACAAAATCTGTTTCACAATTAACTTCCACAAGTACGCCAACACGGCCTCCCGTATGGATGTAGCTACCTACTAAGCCTTCAGAGGCGACGCGGTTTGCTTTTGTAGTAGCAGAAGTAATCCCCTTTTTCCGCAGCCACTCAATTGATTTGGCTATATCTGCGTCATTTTCTACTAGCGCTTTTTTGCAATCCATCATGCCAGCGCCAGTTTTTTCCCGCAGTTCTTTAACAAGTTTTGCTGATATTTCTGCCATCTCGCCTACCTTCCTAATCAGAATTATTTATGAGTATAAGACTTACGCATTCTAACGGTGTAGCAAGGCTTTGGGATTGCTTCGGAAGCCGAGCAATGACATAATTACGTTGTCTATGCGTAAGTCTTAGAGTATTGAGTTATACCAATTCCTCGATTTACAGCTACAGATTTGACCCCCCTGTAGTCCCCCCTTAGCAAGGGGGGACGGCGAAGCCGGGGGGTAGAGATTTGTAGTCATAGTTTTAAGAATTGGTATTAAGCACTGATAACTTTTCCTTTGCAATGCGAAGGGTTAAAAGCAATTGCCAATTGCTAATTACCAGCGACCAACTCAAATACTATTATTCAGCTTCAGCGTCTTCGTCGGCCTCTGAATCTGGGATGTCGAGCTCTTCCAACTCGCCAGCTTCGTAGTCGTCTTCACCACCTTCGTACTCTTCGTAGTAATCTTCTACTTCGCTTTCGAGCTGACCGTGACGACCTTCATAGATGGCATCAGCCAACTTACCTACTATTAGTTTAATCGAACGGATAGCGTCATCGTTCGCTGGAATGGGAATGTCTACTAAATCGGGATCGCAATTTGTGTCTAGCAGCGAGACGATGGGAATCCCTAACTTCTGGCATTCTAAAACAGCATTGTATTCCCGGCGTTGGTCTACAAGTACGACTGCATCAGGAATCTTACGCATGGATTTAATCCCGCCCAGATATTTTTGCAGTTTTGCCAATTCCCGGCGCAGCGTTGAGGCTTCTTTTTTCGGTAGCAAATCCAGGGCTCCGGTTTCTTCGCGGCGCTCTAAATCTTTTAGGCGCTCAACGCGGGATTTAATTGTTGTCCAGTTAGTGAGCATTCCTCCCAGCCAGCGCTGGTTGACGTAGTAAGCGCCGCAGCGATGGGCTTCTTGAGCGACAATACCGGCGGCTTGGCGCTTAGTACCGACAAACAGAAATTTTTTGCCTTTTTCAGAAGCCTCTCTCATGTACTCATAGGCATCTTCCATGAGCTGAGCGGTCTGTACTAGGTCGATGATGTGAACGCCATTGCGCTCGGTGAAAATATAAGGGGACATTTTGGGATTCCACCGGCGGGTTTGGTGCCCGAAGTGAACTCCTGACTCTAACATTTGAGCCAAACTGACGACTGACATATTTTTAACTCCTGATTCGGGTTAATCCTCCATCCAGCCGTATTTCTGAGGTTTTAAGCCTCGGAAACACCCGAAAACCTGGATGTGCGAATTTACACAACTTTTCTAGGATATCACACTTTACAATTCTTTAGTCCTACAAAAGTGATCTTTCTCATAGCCGAAGATGGTAGTCAGCGATCGCCCACCCTACAACTTGGGTGCGATCGCTCTTTACACAGTTAACAGTTAACCGTTAACCGTTAACTGTTAACCCTTAATTAATTCCACTCCATCCCGTCCATCCAAATCTTGAATGTAAACCTTAACTTGTTCTTCCTTAGCAGTCGGCAACTTTTTACCCGTAAAATCAGGGTGAATTGGTAACTCTCGATGGCCGCGATCGACTAACACAGCTAACCAAATTATTTCCGGCCTACCATACTCTGTCACCGCATTCAAAGCCGCGCGAATTGTCCTACCTTTATATATAACGTCATCAACCAGCACCACAATTTTGCCACTGAGATCGAAAGGAATATCAGTTCTTGCCGGCGTGCGGATCGCAATCTGATCTAAGTCATCCCGGTAAAAAGTAATATCCAGAGCCCCCACAAGCACTTGCACTTGTTCGAGCATCTCAATTTGGGTCGCCAACATCTGCGCCAAGGCTACACCTCTAGTATAAATTCCTAACAATGCCAAATCCTTGGGATTGCCAGATTTTTCTACAATCTGGGAAGCGAGGCGATTGACAGTGCGGCGCAGTTCTTCCGAAGATAAAATTTGAACAATTTTAGTCATTGCTTGCTGGGAGTTGGCGATTGACTGCAAAACTGGCCAGCAGTCAAAACACAAAGAAGAAAGTATAAAGCAAAAATGATAATCCCAACCAGATCAGAAAGCAATATCTGGTCAGTTGTAAAGCTTGATTAATTTTTTCCGGCGCGATCGGATCGATCGCTTCGCCTAAAAGCGGTTTATTTTTGAGAACCCCCCGATAGGAATTAGTACCTCCCACCTGGACACCCAAAGTTGCTGCATAAACGCATTCACTCCAGCCAGAGTTAGGACTAGCATCTTTAATGGCATCTCTTTGACATATCCGCCAAACATAGCCCGGTTTGCCAGATAGAAAAGCTAACGTAATTACAGTTAAACGGCAGGGAACCCAGGTAAGTAGATCGTCAAGTTTGGCACTGAACCAGCCTAAATCAGTTAAGGGTGCTTCTTTATAGCCAACCATAGAATCTAATGTACTTGCTGCTTTATAGGCGATCGCAAAAGCCACCCCCAAACAGAGACACCCTTCACTCGCTGCAAACATCCCACCGCTAACAGATAATATATAACTCGCTCCAACCCCAACTACCCCATAAAATAGCGGAGCCATTACCCCATCGACAGCATTTTCCGTTACAGTTTCTAGTACCGCCCGTAGAATTTCTGGCTCCGATAAATTTTCTGTATCCCTGCCGACATAAAAGCTCAACCTTTGCCGTGCCTTGACTAAATCCCCCTCATTTAAAGGATGTAGCACATCTTGTGCGGCAGCCCTTAAACTTTTCCCAGCAAAACAGCTTGCTAAAAGGATACTTTCGAGTGCGATCGCGAAAATAGGGTCAACCCAGTTAGCAACTTGCACCGCTAACCAAACCAAAGTTCCGCTACCAATAACCAGCAAGATCGAGCCTATTGTACCTACCAAGCGGAGCGGTAGGATAGACATCTCATCTGTCGGATTATTCCATATATTAAACACAACTTGAGTGTAGCGATCGATTAGCCAACCCATCACCCGTACCGGGTGCGGCCAACCCCAAGGATCGCCAATTAAATAATCCAAGATAGCAGCCAAAAGTAAAACAGCAGCAGGCACAGCATCAGACAGCAACATCGATAAATTCATCCTCGATCTTCATTTCCGGCATTAAGAATCTTTAACCTTTTTTGTAAGCGATCGTTTAAATGATAAAGCTCGTTTCTTCCCCTTGTACCGCTTGCCAACTGCGAACGTCATAGTATAAGTCTTCAAGGGAAATACTGTAAAGAGCTTCCGTAATCTTTTTGTGCAAACGGTTCCACAGAGAGAATGTCACCCAATCTTCTGCAACAGTAGCATCTGGGGAATGACCAGCTAAAGGTTCAATTGTTTCACCTACAGCCTCTAAGATTTGTCCAAGAGAGATCGAAGCAGGTCGTCTTGCCAATTGATATCCTCCTTGAGTGCCACGAACTGATAGAACTAAACCAGAACGCCGCATCTCAATCAGCAATTTTTCTAGATAAGGTGCAGGTAACTCTTGTCGGCTTGCGATCGCTTTCACAGAAGCCGGCCCGTAACCAGGTTGCGAGCTTAGATCGAGTAACGCCTTCACACTATAGTGTCCGCGAGTGGTTAACTTCATTGACAGTCAGATATGGGGCAAATATTTAGCTAGCTGATAGCTCATAGCTTACGCTACATAGTTGAGAGATTGCTTCGACTCGGCAGCTACTCCTTAAGAAAGACTCGATATTATCTAAAATATTTTTAATCAAGTGGTTAACTATTTAGCAGATCGGTGTAATATAGTTTTACGACCAGCTATAAAGCTAAAGTTTCTTGGTCATAGCAAAAGTAAGCCAAGAAAAAAATCGTACACCTGTAGTTGACTATTTCGGAACAGAAGATGGCTAAAAAGAAAAGTATCGAGCCCCTAGAAGGCGAAGCTCTCATCAAGAAAGTTAAAGAGCTAGAGAACCTTACCAAGGAAGAAAAGGCAAGAGCCTGTGGCTACTACACCGTTACCAAAAACGGCGTAGAACGGGTCAACATGATGAAGTTCCTCAATGCTCTCATTGATGCTGAGGGTATTCAGCTTGATGGTAAGCAAAATGGTAATGGACGCGGCGGACGGTCTGCTAGCTATCGAATCAGCGTTCAGTCTAACGGTAACTTACTGATTGGCGCAGCCTATACTAAACAGATGGAACTTCAGCCTGGAGATGAGTTTGAAATCTCTTTGGGACGTAAGCACATTCACCTGCGGCAAATCGATCGAGAAGAAGAAGAAGCAGTCTAAGCTTCATTCTCTAAAACTTCCCTCATCGCCCCTGAAAGTGTACGGCTTGTATAAATGGTGGCAATGGCTGGATAACGGCCACTGCCAGCGCTTATATTATTGTCCTAAAATACTTAATTTTATTCTCCGCTACATCGTTACTAGGTGAGCAGGGAAGTTTTCATACAACTGTTAGGAATGCCTGCCAAGGTTGGCCTATGCTTAGCAATGGCTATCTTTTCACAGGCTTTATAGCAGAACTTGAGAGGCAGCTATACTCAAATATTTAGCAATCTATAGTATTTCTCACGTAGATCGGCTAAACTTGCTAATTATTAATTGCTAGGGGCGGATCTCACTTGCTTGAGAAGCGCTATAGAAAGAGACAAGGATTTAACGAGCCAGAAGAGATTAAGCTTCTGGGAATGTTAGCGGTTGCATTTTTACGGACTCGCACAATATTTATATGTCATGGGATGTGAAACGAAGCGATCGCAGTATTTGGAGATGGCTTTATAAAGTCAAGCGCTACACGCAGGCACTTGTCTTGGCAATGACAACCCAACACAATGACAATGGCGATCGCCATCACAGCAGAAATTAGCAGCCACTAAGTAAATCTATCTAACGGGACTTAAACAATAAGTTAGCGATCGGCATGGTAAAATCAACTTAGTTGCCGCTTTATTTTAATTACGCTCAACATACAAGTAAGGTGAGCATTGCCCACCCTACAAAAACTTCTATTTCAGATCGAATTCAAAATTGCTAAGTAGTCGGACAAAAATAAACGTAGCCATGTCATTGCGAGCGAAGCGAAGCAATCGCAAGGAATTGAGGTAGTTTCGCACAGCAAACAATGGCACTATTTATTTTTGTCCAGGTACTTATACCACTTCTCTAAAAGTTTGCTACAGTTTGGGGTAGGGGCGGGTTCGCGATCAAATTTGCCACCCACAAATAACATTAATAAACCCGCCCCAAGACTGTAGCATTAATTTAGAGAATTGGTATTACCATCTAAGGAATCGCCACAGAACGCAAAAGGCGATCGATAATAGTCTTAGAACGCCGTCCTCCCGCCGGAATCAAGCGGTGTGAAAGTACATGGGGTGCGAGTTCCTTCACATCATCAGGAATAACATAGTCCCGTCCCGATAGAAACGCCAAAGCTTGCACCGCCCGATGCAAAGCCACAGCACCGCGAGGACTTACACCTAAAGTAATTTCCTCATCTTCCCGCGTCGATCGCACCAAATTGACAATATACTCCTTCAACGAATCCTCAACCTTTACACTCGCGCACAGACGGCGCAACTCTTGAATTTCATCCAAACCAAGACAAGGTTGTAACTCCTCAACCGCAACAGCGTCAGAAAGCCGTTGTAGCATTTGCAACTCTTCTGAAGACTTAGGATAGCCCAAAGTCAAAGACAACATAAAACGATCCATCTGCGCCTCTGGCAGAGGAAAAGTCCCTTGATACTCAATCGGGTTCTGAGTAGCAATTACAAAAAACGGGCTAGGAACAGGGCGAGAAACTCCATCTACCGTTACCTGCCGCTCTTCCATCACTTCTAGCAAAGCAGACTGCGTTCGCGGCGTAGCGCGGTTAATTTCATCCGCTAACAGCACGTTTGCAAACACTGGCCCCGGCAAAAATTCAAATTCACCGCTGCGGGGATTCCAAATATTAGTCCCAGTTATATCCGTCGGCAATAAATCGGGAGTACACTGAATCCGCTGAAACTTGCCAGCGATCGATCGCGCCAGAGACTTAGCTAATAGGGTTTTACCCACACCGGGAACGTCTTCTAACAAAGCATGACCCCCGGAAAGCATCGCCACCAATACCAACCGAATACTATCCGCTTTACCGACAATAGTTTGACTCAGATTTTGCTTGAGCCGTTCAATACGATCTTTCATAATTACTAATTGCTAAGTGCTAATTTTTATTGCTCATTCCTCTAAACTTATGCAGCCTAGCCCCTAACTATAAGTGCTAAGCAATTAAAAACCTCCTAATCACCTTGTGGGTTACTATACAGCAACTTTCTGGCAAATGCACAGTCAGACTGAATTTGAGCCTTTAGCGCTTCCAGAGAAGGAAACTTTTGTTCAGGCCTCAAAAAATTTTCTAGGCTTACATTTAAGGTTTTGCCATACAAATCCCCAGAATAATCTAACAGGTGAACTTCTACAGTTGGACTAACACCTTCCACAGTGGGACGGCAGCCAATATTCATCACTCCCAATATTGGAGGATTAAAACTTTTAGGCGTGAGGTTTATTGTCTTAGGTCTAAGCTTAAATTTTCCTGCGCCTGAAGCCTCTTCCTCAGTCTCTTCTTCGAGAGTAACTCGGACAGCGTACACGCCAAAACGGGGTAAAAATTTTTCTGGGGGTAGCTGGAGATTAGCCGTTGGAAATCCAATAGTTCGACCAATTTTTTGACCTTCAATAACTACTCCACCTACGCTATATGGACGGCCTAACAATTGGTTTGCCTTCTGGAGATTGCCATTTTGGAGAGCGTCCCGGATTGCCGAACTGCTGATCCTTTCTCCTGCGTAAGTGTAGAGTGGTACGAGGGTAACGTCAATGCCATAAGTAGCAGCGATCGCAGCTAAATCTTTAGCTGTCCCGGTTCGTCCGCGCCCGAAGCAGAAATCCAACCCTACACTAATTCGGGTTGCTTCCAATTGCCGCACTAAAATTTGTTCAACAAACTGTTTTGGAGTTAGCGCCGCCAATTCTTTATTAAAGGGCAACAATACCAGTTGCTCAACACCCATAGACCTCAGCAGAGCTATTTTTTCTCTTAACGGCGTTAACATTTTTCTGGGTTTGCCGCTAAAAAACTCTTGGGGGTGGGGGCTAAACGTCACCACTGTTGCACAAGCAGGTTCTAGTCGGTCGGATTTGTAGCCTTTGTAGTTGACTTCAGCTACAGGTGGCGAAATAGCTAAACGATCGTCATGAAACGTCCGAGAAAGAGGTCTAGCCAACTCCCACATAGGCCCTAAGCCTTCATCAAGGTCAGGGCTCGATCGTACTGACTCTTGTGGGGGAATAAGCATCGGGGCAAGCATTTGTGCCCGATTCAGGATTGGCAGCACGACTTGTTGGTGCCCCAGATGCAAACCGTCAAAATTTCCCAAGGCAACGGTAGTAGGAGTCAAAGCAGCGGTAGAAGAATAAGTTACCCACACGCTTAACATTTTGACATATTTAGCCGTTACGCGATCGCTACGCCTCTAAATCAATTTAAAATTGACATTGGTAGACGAAGGATAATAACTTTACCCATCAAAGCCATACGGCATTTAGATTTTTGAGCGGCGGATTTTAGCTGCGACACCCGATTTAAAATTTAAAATCCGCTATGCAGACACCTTAACTTCCGATTGTACGGACTCCTCAACAGCACCATTAGCCGGAGGCACCAACTGGATAGACAAACCTTCCCGTGCCATCAGGCTATCAGGGAATTTTTGGGCAACCTGCTCTCCGATGCGATCGAGAAAATCGTCATTATGCAAAGGGTCATGGTGAAAAATCACCAGCTTTTTGACATTTGCGGCCTTAGCTACCTTCACCGCTTCTTGCCAAGTCGAATGTCCCCAACCAACTTTTGGCGACTTCTCGGAGTAATATTCTTCATCTGTATAGGTAGCGTCGTAGATCAGCACATCAGCATTCCTAGCCAAAAACAGCACATTTTCATCCAAGCGATCGGGAAAATGTTCTGTATCCGTGACATAAGCTGCTGCATATCCTTGCCAGTTCACGCGGTAGCCCACAGCTTCCCCAGGATGGTTTAACAGAGCATTTTCGACTTTAATATCGCCGATTTCCACTGGTTGGCCAATTTCGATATCGTTGAACTTGAGGTCAGCCCCCATAATTTGCAACGGTACTGGAAAATTGGGGTGAAGCATTTGGTCATTAAGCCGCTGCTGAATAGTAGCCCCATTGGGAGCTATAGCTCCGTGAATGCGAAAAGAATTGCATTTGACAAAAGCAGGGACGAAAAACGGAAACCCCTGGATGTGATCCCAGTGGGAGTGAGTGAAGAACATATAAGCTTCTACGGGCATTTGGGACAGGAGACTTTGCCCCAGTACCCGCAACCCCGTACCGCCATCAAAAATCAGGCGGTGAGTCCCCACTCGCATTTCTACACAGGGTGTATTGCCGCCGTAGCGCACTGTTTCTGCCCCTGGAGAGGCTATGCTGCCTCTAACGCCCCAGAAGTGAACCGTGAATTGGTTTTGCATACTAGACATGGGTTTTCCTGCAAGATTTCTTAGGCGATCTATCGGTAAAGTGTTTACATCTCGGTAAGGTATGAGCCATCAAACCCAGGATCTCTGGCGTTAGAGTGAAGCGCAACCTTGCAATGTGCGCTTGTCTCGGCTGCAAGACGCAAGCAAAACTATTGGGCTTGATAACTGAGTTAAGAAATTACAAGGTAGACTGTTGAAGTCTGGAGCGCAAGTATTTTCCCGACTCTTCACTAGCCTAACCTCCCTAGATACACTTTGGGGAAGAGTGTGGCAAGAAAGGCTGTTCTTCTGCTTTTGTCTCCCCCAGAGAGATGCACTTGCTACCAGCTCTCAAACGAGATCCCTGTTGTGAGCAACTGAAATTTTGGTTAATTTAAAAAGCTTAGCAGTTCAGAGCTATTCTTTACACTCTAGTAACTTTATCATCAAATTTAATGACCCGCAGGCAGAGTAATCCTGTGGTTGACACTCCCACCCCTCAAGGGGATGGGATTCTTTGATGCTCGCGGTGCGGTCAAATTCTGTCACCAAATTCTGTCACAGAGCTTTAGGGCAAAACGCGCTGTGGGACTGCTTACCCTT
The DNA here is from genome assembly GCF_000180455.1 of Kamptonema sp. PCC 6506. Taxonomy (NCBI): domain Bacteria; kingdom Bacillati; phylum Cyanobacteriota; class Cyanophyceae; order Oscillatoriales; family Microcoleaceae; genus Kamptonema; species Kamptonema sp. PCC 6506. The sequence continues at coordinate 13,411 of NZ_CACA01000176.1, read as the reverse complement.
CTTCGGGGTAAGGAAGCTGAATTTGATATTAACAGAGCGTTACCGAAGACTTAAGCAACCGTCACATCCGGTGACAAGTAAATATCCTGAATCGCGTGAAACAATTTTACCCCTTCTTCAAATGGTCGTTGAAAAGTTTTGCGACCCGAAATTAATCCGCAACCTCCAGCGCGTTTATTAATCACCGCCGTGCGAATTACTTCGGCAAAATCATTCTTACCAGAAGCACCCCCAGAATTAATTAAACCCATGCGACCAGCATAACAATTCAGCACTTGATAGCGGGTTAGATCGATGGGATGATCGCTGGTTAAATCTGAGTAAACGCGCTTGTCGGTTTTCCCGTAACTCTGACTGCTGGCTTGAGCAACAGCCTCATAGCCGCGATTGCACTCTGGCAATTTCTGCTTGATAATGTCAGCTTCAATCGTCACTCCCAAATGATTTGCTTGACCAGTTAAATCGGCCGCAATGTGATAATCTTTATCTTGTTTGAAGATATCGTTACGGAGATAGCACCACAAAATTGTTGCCATTCCATATTCGTGAGCGAGTGCAAAAGCTTGGCTGACTTCTTGAATTTGCCTGGTGGATTCCGGCGAACCAAAATAAATTGTAGCACCTACAGCCACAGCTCCTAAATTCCAAGCTTGTTCTACAGAAGCAAACATCACTTGGTCGAATTGATTAGGATAAGTTAGCAATTCATTGTGATTAAGCTTGAGAATAAAGGGAATTTTGTGAGCGTATTTGCGAGAAACACTGCCTAAAACTCCTAGAGTTGTTGCTACAGCATTGCAGCCAGCAGATATTGCTAACTTGATGATATTTTCGCTGTCAAAATAGATCGGGTTTGGTGCAAAGGAAGCTGCCGCAGAATGCTCAATTCCTTGGTCTACAGGTAAAATGGACAAGTAGCCAGTGTTAGCTAGACGGCCGCTAGAATAGAGTTGCTGAAGAGATCGTAGAACTTGCGGAGAGCGATCGCTGTGACCAAAAATCCGCTCTACCCAGTCGGGACTCGGAAGGTGTAACAAATCTTTGGAAACTTTCGCCTTATAGCTGAGCAAGTATTCAGCTTCATCACCTAGTGAAGTCTCGATTAAATTAGGAACTGATAGTGTAGCGGTCATAAGGTTTGCCCTAAATACTTCAGTTTCAGGCTTTGCCTTTAAAGACACTGCCTTAGTAAAAATTTTAACGAAAATTCCTCGATTTTCCCATTCCTTACCCTTAAAATTTTCTAAAAAACTATATAACCTTAATTTGATTTTTCCGTTGATTGTTTTGGTAGAGATAAATATTAAAGCACAATTGGATATTAAAAATAATAGTTACTCTCAAGTAAGGTAGTAATAAAAAAGGTACGAATATAACTAAAAGTGACTGCGTTCGTAAACTCTCTTCCCTAGAAACTACTTTTACAGTTTACAAGCGATCGCCCTCCAAACCTCCTTACTAAGGCTAAGACGCGCTACCCTGTAATAAGCAGTGCGCTCTCTGGCAGCTCAAGCACTAGCTATCCTTTATTGTCTCATACCCTGACAGTCCCGATGTTGCATTTTTTCTTTGATTCCGAAACCAACGGCCACAAATCCTTCGAGTTACCTGGTGCCCGCCCCCACTATAACCCAGATCGCCCTGGTCAAGTTGAGCATATTTTCTTAGACTTGGTGCTTGATATTCCCAAACATAGCTTTCATGGCACTTGCAGCATCCGCCTTAACCCAGTACGCAGCGGTATTGACAAATTGACTTTAGATGCTGTCAACTTAAAAATTAAATCGGTGAAAGTTGCTGAAAAAGCACAAAATTTCGATTACGATGGCGAACAGTTAGAGGTGCAATTACAATCGCCAACAGCAGCAAATATTCCCCTAACAATTGATATCGCCTACTCAGTAGAAAAACCCCAACGCGGACTCTATTTTGTCGGGCCAGACAAGCACTACCCAGACAAACCATGTCAAGTTTGGACTCAAGGCGAAGACGAAGACTCCCGCTTTTGGTTTCCCTGCTTCGACTACCCTGGACAACTCGCTACATCAGAAATCCGGGTACAAGTTCCCAAGGAATTTATAGCTATTTCCAACGGCGAATTAATTGACACAAAAACGGAAGGTAGCGATAAAATTTATCACTGGTCGCAACAACAAGTTCACCCCACTTACCTAATGACTTTAGCTGTGGGAGATTTTGCAGAACTTAAAGATGAATGGCAAGGAAAACCCGTAACTTACTACGTCGAAAAAGGTCGCGAAGCAGATGGTCAGCGTAGCATGGGTAAAACGCCCAAAATGATTGAGTATTTCTCTCACACTTACGGCTATCCTTACCCTTATCCTAAATACGCTCAAGTCTGTGTAGATGACTTCATTTTTGGCGGAATGGAGAATACTTCTACCACATTGCTAACAGATAGATGCTTGTTAGATGAACGAGCCGCGCTCGATAATCGCAACACAGAAAGTTTAGTTGCTCACGAACTTTGTCATCAATGGTTTGGCGATTTAGTAGTAATTAAACATTGGTCGCACGCTTGGATCAAAGAGGGCATGGCTTCCTATTCTGAGGTAATGTGGACGGAATATGAATATAGCAAAGATGATGCTGCTTACTACCTATTAATGGAAGCCCGCAACTATTTAGCTGAGGACAGTTCGCGCTACCGTCGCCCCATTGTTACTCACGTTTATCGAGAGGCAATTGAGCTTTATGACCGACATTTGTATGAAAAAGGCGCTTGCGTCTATCACATGATTCGGGCTGAATTGGGAGATGAATTATTTCTGCAAGCTGTTCAAACGTTCGTGCAGGATAACGCTCATAAAACTGTAGAAACAATAGACTTGCTAAGAGCAATAGAAAAAGCTACTGGTCGCAATCTGTTATTTTTGTTTGACCAATACGTTTATCGCGGCGGTCATCCTGACTATAAAGTTAGTTATGCTTGGGATAATGACAGCAAGTTAGCCAAAGTTACGGTGACGCAAACGCAAGTAAAAGAGGGGAAAAATGGCAAAACCAATGGCAATGGCAATGGCAATAGCAAAGATTTATTCGACTTGAAACTACCCCTGGGATTTGGGTACACCCAGCAAGAAGGTGAAACAACTAATTCATCCGTAAAAACTTTCACTATTCGCGTCCACGAACGGGAACAAAGTTTTTACTTCCCCTTAGAAGCCAAACCAGCTTTTATCAGCTTTGATGCTGGCAATAACTTCTTAAAAACTGTTAGTTTAGAGTATCCAGTTGCTGAACTAAAAGCTCAGTTGAAATTCGATCCCGATCCAATTTCGCGTATTTATGCAGTTCATGCTTTGGCGAAAAAGGGAGGTTTAGAAGTCGTGAAAGCGCTATCAGAAGCTCTCAAGAACGATCGGTTCTGGGCTGTGAGGTTTGAAGTAGCTAATCAATTAGTAGAGATTAAACTTGACCAAGCATTTGAAGCTTTAGCAATTGGTCTGAAAGATAAAGATGCTCGCGTTCGCCGCGCTACGGTGAGTGCTCTTGGTAAAATTAAAACTCACGAGAGCTATAAGCTGCTAAAACCGATAGTAGAAAAGGGCGATCCTAGCTACTATGTGGAAGCCGCTGCTGCTAGTGCTCTTGGGGGAATCGCTGCGGCAAATGCCGATGAAAAGCCATCAGACGAACAGGTCATTAAAGAGTTAAAATCTGTTCTTAAGGAACGCGAAGGCTGGAATGAGGTAGTACGATCTGGTGCGATCGCAGGTTTGGCCCAAATGAAAACCTCTGAAGATGCACTAAACCTGATTTTGAAATATACTGCTGCTGGTACTCCTCAAGCTTTACGCTTGGCAGCTATTCGCTCAATTGGTTCTATTTCTAGTGGTCAAACTCCTGCCAATTTAGAGCGGATTTTGCAGCGGTTGGGAGAACTCTCTAAGGAGACTTTTTTCCTGACGCAAGTAGCTGTAGCTGTAGCATTGGGGCAAATGGAAACGCGCAAAGCAATACGCATTCTACGTTCTTTGGCAAATCAAACTCCTGATGGTCGAGTGCGTCGGATTGCGGAGGAAGCAATTCAAAAGGTGCAGAAAAATGTAGGTTCTGATGAAGCTGTTAAACAGTTACGAGAGGAACTAGATCAGATGAAGAAAGAAAATCAAGAATTGCGGAGTCGTTTAGAGAATTTAGAGGCGAAAGCTAAAAAAGATTAGTTGTGTAATTTGTAACGCCCCCTCTAGGTTGTTCTTTACCCCCCAGAGGGCGGCGTTACGAAATAATTACTGAGTTCATATCGATCGATAGTTATGGCTATAAATCGGAAACCACCTCTATTTATTCAACAATCAGGCGTTATTCCCTATCGTATCCTCGATGGGGAAATAGAAATCATGGTGATTACTTCTTCGACAGGGAAACGGTGGGTGATACCGAAAGGATTAGTTGAACCTGACATGACACCGCAAGACTCTGCTGCAAAAGAAGCTTGGGAGGAAGCCGGACTAATCGGTAATGTTTTGCCTACTTTACTGGGAACTTACGAATATCAGAAGTGGGGACGTATTTGCCGAGTTGAGGTATTTTTACTGCAAGTAGAAATAGTTTTAGAAAGTTGGCCGGAAGCTAAAAAGAGAAAGCGAGAATGGGTCAGCCTTGCTAAGGCAGTAAAACGAGTTGAGGAAGCAGAACTTAAACGAATTCTTACAGATTTAACGAGTATGTTATGAATTTTATTTTTTCCCCATCAATAAGTATGTAATCATTTCCCCTTTGCCTTTAATATTAATAACACCTCGCTCTTCAAATAGATACTTGTCTCGCAATAACTCATAAGTATCTGCACTTACTTGAATACTGCCAACAATTCCATGAGATTCCATACGCGAAGCCGTATTTACAGCATCCCCCCATAGATCGTAAATAAACTTCTTAGTACCAATTACCCCTGCTACTACCGGCCCGCTATTAATCCCAATACGAATCTTAAAGTCCTCTCCTCGTTGAGCGCTGAATTGATTAATTGCTTCTAACATATCCAGAGCCATTTCTGCAATAGCTTCTGCATGATCTTCTCTGGGAGTAGGAATACCTCCAGCTACCATATAAGCATCGCCAATTGTTTTAATTTTCTCCAAATTGTACTCTTCAGTCAGTCTATCAAAAGCGGAAAACATTTCATTTAACAAATAAACTAACTCCGTCGCCGTTTTTCGCGTTGACAACTGCGTAAAATTAACTAAATCAGCAAATAAAACTGTCGCCTCGTCAAATCTATCAGCAATCAGCACGGGTTCCTGTCTCAACCTATCTGCAATCACTTTGGGTAAAATATTAAGTAGTAAAACCTCTGTTTTTTTCTGTTCTATATTAAGAGCCGCTTGCATTCGCTTGCGAGAGGAAATGTCGTGTAAGAAAATAGAAATACCATCGTAAGAAGCAAATGCCCGGACTTCAAACCATCGTTTTAAATGAGGGTGAAACTCTTCAAAAGTCACGCCAACTTGCTGAGATACAGCTTTGTGTGCCTCTCTATAAAAGGATGATTCTAAAAATTCAGGAAACTCTTCCCAGATATTCTTACCAAAAATTTCTTCCGGTGCTTTTTCAAAAATTTGGGCAGCTTTATAATTCACGTAAGTAAATCGCCACTGCCGATCTAAGGCAAAAAAAGCATCGGCGATGCCTTCTAAGAGATTGACAATTTGCTCGTCATTAGCCCGCAATTTATCCTCTGCTTGCTTATGTCTGACGCGAGTGCGCTCTAAGTTAGCCAAATTAATTCGCAATTCCATTTGATTAATCACTTGACGACCTAAAATGCGTAATGCCTCAAGTTGTTTTGCGGTTAATTTGCGGGGGATTGTGTCGATCGCGCACAAAGTGCCGATGGGAAAACCATCAGAAGTTACTAGCGGAGTTCCAGCATAAAATCTAATATTAGGCTCAGAAGTTACCAGGGGGTTACTAGCAAAGCGCTCGTCTTCTGTCGCATTGGGTACAACTAGCAATTCATTCGGATGTAAAATAGCATGAGCGCAGAATGCAATATCTCTAGGAGTTTCTTCTGCTTCTATACCTATCTTTGATTTAAACCACTGCCTGTTAGCATCAACTAAACTCACTAAAGCAATTGGAGTACCGCAAATGTGAGATGCCAAAGCTGTTAGATCGTCAAAGGCTTCTTCAGCCGCAGTATCGAGAACATTATAGCGATAAAGAGCTTTTAGTCTATCTTCTTCATTAGTAGGTAAAGGTGCCGATCGCATTGGCGGCGGTGAAGAGAGGCGCTTCTGAAAAATCCGCGAAACTATCAGCACCTTTAGCCGTTGGAGTTTCTCCCACAGAATTTTTAGCAGTTTCAAAATTCTTTTTTTCAAACTTTTGTGCATATTTTTAGTATATCTTTTCACATCAGAGCTTGGTATCTCTTGCTGATGTCGCCTCAGATGCACCTGCGATCGCTAAAAAAATCTCTTGTACACAATACCAGAAACGTGATATCCTTAAGGCTTGTGTCCAAATTAAGGCCGGTTCATGCCGAAATTAAAAACTCGCAAATCGGCTGCTAGGCGCTTTAGAGCCACTGGCAGCGGTAAAATTGTGCGGCGGAAAGCTTACAAAAGCCACTTACTACAGCACAAAAGCTCCAATCGTAAACGCACGCTCTCTCAAATGGTCGTCCTCGATCCGACTAACGAAGAGAATGTACGTCTGATGCTTCCATACTTGTAAAGTTTAACGGAAATAAACGATGACACGGGTAAAACGCGGCAACGTCGCTAGAGAACGCCGCAAAAAAATTCTCAAACTAGCCAAAGGATTCCGAGGCTCGCAGTCCAAGCAGTTTCGCACAGCTAACCAGCGGGTGATGCAGGCGCTTCGCAACGCCTATCGCGATCGCCGCAAACGGAAGCGCGACTTCCGCCGCCTGTGGATTGCTCGGATTAATGCAGCAGCTCGCATACACGGTACGAGCTACAGCCGACTCATCGGCAACATGAAAAAAGCCAATATTGAAATCAACCGCAAAATGCTGGCACAAATGGCAGTCATTGACCCGGCAACTTTTGGCAAAGTGGTGGAATTGGCAAATCAAGCACAAGAGTAAAACTGGGGTGAGCCTTCATTCATCTGTTAACGGTTAACGGTTAACGGTTAACTGTTAAGCTGTTAACGGTTAACTGTTAAGCTGTTAACGGTTAACTGTTAAACTGCTATGAATTTAAATTGTTACGATTCAGATAACTAAATCCCTATTCCCTCTTTCCTCTTCCTTCTACTTATCAAACTTTCAATCTTTCAATCTACCTATTTAAACAGCATGGATAGCGGTTTGCCGATTGTTTATCTATCAGTATTGCTAGCTATACTAGCTAGCGCTGGCTGGTTTATTCTGCGCCAGATCATCAAAACTCGTAAGATCGAAACTACTCTCTTTCGGTTAGAAGCCAAACTCGGTAACGAAAAGGGAACAGCACAGGAATATTACGAATTGGGCAGTATCTATGTAGAGAAAAAGCTCTATGCTCAAGCAACGTCACTGTTTCAAAAAGCTCTGAAATCCAAAGACTTACAAGTTGAAGAAGATGCAGCCATCATCTACAACGCCCTTGGTTTCGCACACTTCGGTCAAGAACAATACGATATAGCTATCCGCCAATACAAAGAAGCTATTAGGTTAAAACCCGATTATGTGACGGCCCTTAATAACCTCGCTCACACTTATGAGCGCAAAAAGTTAACAACTCAAGCTTTGGAAATGTACGAAGAATCTCTCAAGTTGGAGCCTAACAATCCTACTGCTAAACGCCGTAGCGAATCTCTGCGGAAACGGTTGGTTCCTTCTGCATAGGAAGGGGCAGTTTGAATTTTGAGATTGTTGCTACAACAGGTAAATTTGTACCCAGCAACGTTATAACCTGCGGGTAGGCTTAGCCAGCGCAGGATTTTCGCTAAATAAAGCAGATTTGCAGTTGTAATATAGCAGTTGCCAAGGCAGGTAGGACATTCTGAATTTAAAACCTTGATTCTAAACCCTTCTTCCGTCTTCCCTAGCCCCTAGCCCCTAGCCCCTAGCCCCTCTTAAACCGCCTTGGCGGTTGCTATATCATGTTTAGCACGAAGCCCTTCTTACAACTGCAAGCTTTCCTCTGCACAGCAGATGACGATCGCCCTATAAACTAACTCAAAAATCACTGCGCTGCCGCTGCCCGCTGCTGAGCTACACCAAGATTTGACTGATACTCTGCTGCCTTCTCCTGAGCTTTTTGATAATTTGGGCTAGAGGGCGGAACAGCCTTCATTAGCTGAACTGCTTTCTCCCACTCACTCGCCACTTCTTCCCACTCACCTTTTGATATAGATGTCTGGGCAAGGTTTGCCGCACTTTGAGCCTTATTGACCCCTAATCTCCAAGAATCAGGTTTAGGTGTCGCAGGTTTAGGTGCGGGTGCAACTGGTTTCGGTGTTGCAGAAGCCACCGGAGAGGGTGCGACTGGCTTCGGTGTTGCAGAAGCCACCGGAGAAGGTGCAACTGTTTGCGGTGTCGCAGAAGCCACTGGAGAAGGTGCAACTGTTTGCGGTGTTGCAGAAGCCACTGGAGAAGGTGCAACTGGTTTTGGTGTTGCAGAAGCCACCGGAGAGGGTGCGGTTGCTTTCACAGTCTTGGGAGCACCAGCCGCAGTCGGAGAAGCAGCCTGTTTTGGCTTCGGAGAGCCCGCTTTAGGCGCTGCTGGTGAAGGAGTTGTAGGCTGAGGAGCCGAACTGTTTAGGAATGGCAAATTACCCGTAAAGTAAAGCCCCGCGAGTGCGGCCACCGGCACAAAGATAATCCCTGCAATTATTGCTAATTTAGGGATCTTCTTCTTTTGAGGGGGATCTTCATCTAGCTCATCCTCATCCTCATCCTCATCCTCATCCTCATCAGAGTTGTATTCTTCCTCCCGATCGTAGTCTTCGGGTTCAAGATCGGGAGCGTCTACAGGTTTTTTAGGCATTGCATCATCTGCATAAAACATTGGATCGGCGGCTGGCATCAGCTCAATCTCGTCTTCCCACGCCGGTAAGTCTTCACCCACCTGACGACCGTAGACCTTCACAGTGTGAATTGATTCGACTCCCAAGTTAATCATCCCCTTACGGATAAAGTCCATAAGGGCAGTTTGGTTCGGAACTTGATCTGACTCCAGCATAACCTGGAGGTTGTCATTGTCACGTCCCACTTGGGCATTGATGCCTTTAGGTTGGAGTGTGCGGTTAATTACAGACGCGATCACCTTGGGATCGCCCTGCTTAGCAAGTTCCCGCAGGTTCTGTTGTGTCATAGCTAGCACTTCTTAGAGGGCTGCGAGCAGGTTATTGACACTCTCCGGTCTAAAGACGCGGGGATTTTTAAGCACAACTTTTTAAGGGTGAATCCACAATCAAAAAGTTGATACTTAAAGGGTTTGTCATCAGCCCACTATCCACTCGCTCAAATATTGAGTCTGTGGTTACTTTTTTAGCACGGAGCATCCTGATTTTTAATTCACTGCTTAGCTGCTCATCATTCTACCGCTGACGATACCCAGCGGTATGACGCGGATGTGTTGCGGGATTTCAACCGTTTGCTAGCTAAAGTCACCGTGTCTTGGATGCGCTCTTCAAGTGTATCTTTGTGTTCCTTGTTTTAAGCTGCACGCGCCTAAAAATCAAGTGCTCTTAAAACCAAGAAGTTTGAGACTAAAGTCTCTTGTTGCCTTTGATCCCTTAGACTGTCGTCCTAGAGTTTGGAGGCTATTTTCATCAAAAACTCCCAAATGGAAATATATCGCCTTTAGGCATGAGATTGCTTCGTACCTCGCAACGCTTCGCGATTTTTGCAGTTTTAGTGGGTGCTAAATAAATCTTTATCTACCACCTTAGCTCTTTCTGGCATTTTCTTACCATTTGCTGCTAGTAGAATAGGGTACAGAGTTCTATGACCTTGGTTTGTAGAGTTGAAACTTCTTGTGCACCCCGCTTGAGAGATGATTCTAACTCTAGCAGTAGGGGTAGGGTTTGTTGCAATTTTTCGACAGTCAGGCTCTTGACTTCTTGCCGGAAAAAGTATATTCGTTTGGGATTGCTGATTTCTGCGGCTTGAGCTATTTTTTCATCGGGCTCGCCGGCTTGTGTCCCCAATTTCACCCACAGCCAAATCCGAAATTGAGTTGTTAAGGTGGCTACAATTTTTAAGGCGGGTTCGTTATGTCCGATTAGCTCGGCGACTAGCTGCAAAGCTTGGGCTGTATTGCCTTGGCGGATAGCGGCGGCAAGTTGCAAGCTGTTTTGGGTATTCGATCTGACTAAGGCGGCGATCGCTTCATCGCCCAAAGGTTGGTTACTGTTACCTGCGTAAAGCTCTAATTTATCCAATTCGCTATTTAACTGCCTGGTATCGTTGCCGACGCATTCAGCTAAAAGTGCGATCGCTGCTGGGGTTAATTTTACTCCCCTTCCCTCCGCGACTTGGCGCACCCGCTTTGCCAACTCTTCTGTTTTCCAGGGAGGAATCGGAGAAAATTCGCGAACTTCAGCAGATTTGAGCAGAAACTTAGTAGACTTGAGCCGACTATCCGGTTTATTACGAGTTGTCAACAACAACACGGTGGTGGATGGAATCACTGGCAGAGTCCGTTCTAATTCGGCGAATAGTTCCTGGGAACATTGCTGAGTTATGGGGGTATCCGCTAACCAGACAAAGCGGCTGCCAGCACCGAATGGCGGTGTCATCGCTTGGTTGAGGGCAGAAATAACGGCATCCCCTTGGTCGGGGAGAATTTTATCATAGTTGAAACTAGCCCAGTTGGGGTCAATGACTTTTTGGCGCAGGGTATCAACTGCTTGTGTCAGAGAGAAGTCATCCTCCCCCCAGAAGAGGTAAATTTGCATAAGAGACTATCAGTTGCCCAATTTAGGATTTGAGAGCGGGGATCGGTGGCAGAACAATTAAAAATTAAAAATTAAAAATTAAAAATTAAAGATTGAATCCAATCGTTTTTAATTTTGCCTTTTGAATTTTTAATTAGTGAGTCGTCCATTTAGGCGATTTCTAATTTTGACCTCTACCCCAATCTACAATCTAAAATCGGCTGGGTGCTGAAAGCTATTACTTAGCGCGAGGCAATCGAGATTGGACGATACTTATCAAGCTTACGTGAATCGGGCGGCGCGGCTGACGCTGCTGGACACCTACAAGTCCCAGGTGGAGCACATTCAGGAATCTCCCAAGTTTAAGCCCCAACCAGAGGGCCAGAGAACGCCCGTAGCTTTTCCCGGCTATACGGTGACGACACCGCCTTGGGGGGAAGAGTCGGAAAATGCTGCTTTTTATGCGAGTTTGGACGAGTGCCAACAAACCCTAGTGAAGCAGCTAGAGGCAGGGGCGATCGTGCCTGTGCCGAAGGAGAGCTTCCATTTAACTTTGGCTGATTTGATTTGGGACAGTGCTTTCCTTGATGCCAGTCAAAATCCTGAATTTGAAGAGAAACTGCGATCGCGCATTGGCGAATGTTTTGCTGACTACAAACTAAATGTAGCCTCGACTCTTCCTATTCGCTGGATGGTGTTGGGACTAATGGTGCGAACTCGAGCGATCGCCGTTTGTTTAGCCCCGATGGATGAAAATTCTTACAAGCAGATTTTGGAGTTCCGCCGCTCTATTTATCAAAATCCTGATTTAATTGCTTTGGGAATTGAACAGCAATATCATTTTACTGCTCACGTTACTCTGGCTTATTTTGGCGATATCGGGTCGGGGCTAGACCGCGATCGCTTTTGCTCTCTGTTGTCTGAGTTAAATGACGAATGGCTGGATGCACCTCAAGAAATTGGGATACATCGGGTCGAACTTCGGAAGTTTGACGATATGACTCACTATTATCGGCAACCAAACTGGCCAGTTTTGGAATTTTAAAATGGTTAACGGTTAACTGTTAACGGTTAACTGTTAACGGTTAACTGTTAACTGTTTAAATTCTAAATAAGTAAATCCACCTAATTAAACATAAGATAAGGATGGCTAAAAAGCTGACTGTATAAACATTCTTCCTTCTCTCCTAGATAACTAAATTTTTCTTCCTTCTCTCCTAGATAACTAAATCCTTCTTCGTTCTACTTATCGGTTGACGGCGCACAATTGAGTAAACAATTGACTGTACATATTGTTGGCATTGGTTTGGATGGCGCTGCGGGACTGAGTAAGTCGGTGCAGCAAATTGTAGAAAAGGCGACTCTGCTGGTGGGGAGCGATCGCCACTTAGCCTATTTCTCTAAGCATCGGGCAGAACGCTTGGTTTTGGGAGATTTGACGGGTGCAATTAAAGAAATTCGGCAGCGGTTGGCGACTTCGTTTCCGGGTGCAATTGTAGTTTTGGTTTCGGGCGACCCGCTATTTTACGGTTGGGGACGGCTATTGGTGGCAGAATTGCCTCCCGAACAGTTAATTTTTCATCCGCATTTGAGTTCTGTACAGTTGGCTTTTAACCGCCTGAAACTTCCTTGGCAAGATGCTCACTTTATTAGCGCTCACAGGCGGTCTTTTGAGGAGTTGACTGCTAAGTTACAGCAAGGTGTGGATAAGATTGCTGTACTAACTGATGAGACTTATTCTCCAGGGGCGATCGCACATTTGATTAAGGCTTTAGATTTGCCCAGTCGTTATCAGTTTTGGCTATGCGAAAATTTGGGGGCCGCTGATGAACGAGTCAGGCAATGGTCGTTAGATGCTTTGCAAGGGGAGACTTTTGCACCGCTCAATTTGGTTGTGCTGTTGCGGGAGTCTAGGACAGCTACGGAGCCCCTGGATTTAGGCAGTTTGCCGATGCTAGGGATACCGGATGGCAATTTTCTCAGTTTTAGCGATCGCCCTGGGGTGATGACGCAGCGAGAAGTGCGGGTGTTGATTTTAGGGGAATTGTCCTTACAACCAGGTCAAGCGATCTGGGATGTGGGTGCGGGTACTGGGGCAGTTTCGATTGAAATTGCCCGGTTGTTCCCGGGTTCTCAGGTTTATGCGATCGAGAAAATGGAGGAAGGTACGTCTTTAATTGAGCAAAATTGTCGCCGTTTTCAGGTACAAAATGTAATTTCAATTCACGGCAATGCTCCTGAAATTCTACATCGTTTGCGACCGCCTAATCGAATTTTTGTGGGTGGTAGTGGAGGAGAAATTACTAAAATTTTAGGTGTCTGTGCTTTGCGAATGTTACCAGGAGGGGTAATAGTATTGGCAATGTCTACTGTAGAAGATTTAGCTGCTGTTTTGAGTTGGAAGGAGGAAAGAATGCGGCGGGAACCGAATTGGAATTGTAAAATTATGCAGGTGCAGTTGTCGCGATCTCTGCCTGTGGGAAATTTAACTAGATTTGACTCATTAAATCCAGTTACTATTGTCACAATGAATAGGTGAGATAATTTA
>NZ_CACA01000177.1:0-10449 GCF_000180455.1 Kamptonema sp. PCC 6506 | reverse complement strand
TGACTCCCCCGCCCCCCGCTCCCCCATCTCCCTACCGCCGCCGCCACCATAAAAACGCCGCAATTGCTAATCCAATTAAGGGCCAAACTAGCCATGCAATAACTAATCCTGCTGCTTGTACAAGACTCATATTGATGCGGCGATTTGTAACTTTTTTAGGGCTGATAGAAAGTATTTTCTGATCTGGCTTGCTTAACCAGCTAACTGAGTTAATAAACACATCTCCATTAAGCTGTTGTTCAAACCAGCCATTCGTAGCAAATTGAGAATTTCCTAACACAACCATACGAGATTCTTTGGCGGAAGAAGGGGAAGGGGAAGGGGAAGGGGGAGAAGCCGTAGGAGAAATTGTTGGAGAACTCGTTGGCGATGTAGTTGGAGAACTCGTTGATGATACAGTAGGAGATGCTTCTGGTGATGTAGTAGGAGAACTCGTTGGTGATGCCTCTGGTGATGCACTTGGAGCTGCTTCTGGCGATGTAGTAGGAGAACTTGTTGGTGATGCCTCTGGTGATGCACTTGGAGAACTCGTTGGCGATGGTGTTGGCGTTGCTTGGGTAGTTGTAGCCGCAGAACGAGTTATAGCTACACCTAATAATAACGGCCCTTGCCGATCGCTCTTCGGATCGAACTCCAATCTGCTGTTACTCAAATCACTTTCAGCCCAACTTTCATCGCTTGTCCAAACGAGTGGCTTTTGTTCAATTCCAGTCACCGTAGTTGTTTCTAAAGGACGCGCAAGGGGATAGAATGAAGTGCCAGCACCGAAACTTTGAGTAATAGGATGGTCGCCGTAACGCTTGACTAGGGGAACAGTCGCACCCAGACCATATCTTTGACCCTCGCCGGAAGGATCTATGGCTAGACTTTTGTCTAAGGTAACGCCCCAATCTTTCAGCAAACTATCTAATCCTGTACTTGCATTATTAGGGGTGAGGTCTAGCATTAGCATCAAACTACCGCCGCGATCGAGATAAGCGGTTAATGCTTTAACTTCCTCCTCGGAAAATGCTTTTTGTGGGCCCGCAACTATGACAGCATCGGCATCTTGGGGGACATTTATGCTTTCTTTCAGGTTGATGACTGATGTGGTATAATTTTTGTCTTTAAGGGATTTTTCAGCTTCAAATAGCCCTCCTTGACCTTCCTGTATTGCTCGTTCGCCGTTACCTTGAAGGAAATAAACTTTTGGCGATCGCGTACTCAAAATCTCTTCTAAGCCATTTGTTAGCTTCGCTTCTGTCGGTATCTGACTAGGGTTAAAGCCAACTACTACACCTTTTTGAATCAATAGCCGCTTAGAACCAGATTCTAATTGATATTCTCCAAGACCGTTAATAGCATATTCTTGAGCTTTTCCTGGTTCCGTTAGCGGGTCAACAAACTCAAAGGTAAACTTGCCTCTGGATTCTTTTTGATAATTCTCTAAAAATTCTCTCACTCTGGGATTTTGGGTAGGATCAAACACCCAAAGTTTCACAGGTTGCGGCAAATTTCTTAACACTTGCTGGGTCTGGGGTGCTAAGGTAAATTGTTGGCTTTCAGTTACGTCTAAACGAGTGGCATAGCGTGCGGCCAGAAAATTTATGAGGGCCAGAATTAATAATATAGAGAGGGTAGCTGCGATCGCGTTGCTACTGACTTGAGTAGATCGCCGTCCCCAAAAGTTTTGTTGATAAGCGGCATAAAGCAACCACAACCCTATTATCACCAATCCGGTGATAATAATTCCTAAAGGTATTGGTTGCCAACTACCCGCGATGAAACCTGCTGTGATTCCGGCGACGATTAAGGCTGGGCCTAGCAAAAAAATGTATTTCCAATTCTTTTTAACGATTTTCATAAGTAGAAGGAAGAAGGAAGAAGGAAGAGGGAAGAAGGAAGAGGGAAGAGGGAAGAAGTAATGAAGAATGCTTAATAATGATACCGCCCAGAGGGCGGCGTTACAAGGATGGTAATTTCTATTAATAAATCAAGAGCGTTGGAAACGCAAGACATCAATAAATTGAGCGGTTAAAAACACTCCTAAAAAAATGTAGGTAGCAAACATTGCTAGACTGCTTGTATCAACTATTCCCTTGACAAGATTAGTGTAATGTGTTAGCAGAGAAAGATGACCTATTGCTTTCCCTACAGGGCCGCTGATACTGCTAGATGCTACTTTAATTATCCACAGGAATAGCACTAAAGCGAAGGTGAGTATAGCAGATAAAATTGTACTTTCTGTGAGAGAAGAGATAAACATTCCTAGTGATAAAACTGAGGCTGCTAATAAGATTAATCCGGCGTGTCCTAACAAAAATACTGCTGGAGGTAGAGGGGGACTTGATGCACTAAGGGCGATGAGTTCGCAGGCGATTAATGGTATGAGCATTGTGATGTAAAATGTCAATACTCCTAGCAGTTTACCGACGGCAACTGCCCAGTTTGTGAGGGGTGATGTTGCTAATAATTCTAATGTACCCCGTTTGCGTTCTTCTGCATACAGTCCCATTGATAGCATGGGTAGGATGAATAGGGATATTGAACCCATCAGTCCTAAGAATGCTTGTAAAAATTCGTAGGAAACGTCTATGGTTTCGCTAATTCCTTGTTGATCTAGTCTAGCAACTTGGGGGATTAAGCCGTCTGGTGATAGGAGAATTGCAACTAAAAATAATCCTGTCACGAACCAGAAGATCGCGGCTATTCCATAAGCTAATGGTGAGGCAAAATAACTCTGTAATTCTTTGCGGTAGATGGCTATAATATTGCTAATTGTTATTAACATTTTTTGGTAATTGGTAATTGGTAATTGGTAATTGGTAATTGGTAATTGGTAATTGGTAATTGGTAATGGCTAATTACTCATCTCTCCCTCTTTTCCTCTTTCCCTAGTCCCTAGTCCAGCCACTAGCCCCTTCTTCGGTTATTACCTCTGGTTCTTCTTCCTTTTGTGCGATCGCTTCCCCTTCTTGTTCTTGTTCCTGTTCTTGGTCTACTTCCTTGATCTCATCGATCGCTTCCTCTTCCCTTTCCCCTTCCACTACAAGCTGCTCTTTCTTTTCGGCTCTTGTCAACTCTAAAAACACATCTTCCAGAGTAGCGCGAGTGCGGCGCATTTCATACAACCCCAACCCAGAAGAGACGATCGCAGCGGCAATTTCTCGGCCGGGTTCCGTTGCTGATTCACAGGCAACTCGGACTCGGCGGCGATTTTCTGACCCTACCATTGACATCAATTCTAGCGATCGCACTCCCGCCACATTTTCCAGATTTGGTACTAACCTCTCAAAAGACTCCGTATCCCCTTCAACTTCCAATTCGTAGCCTTCTTGAAACTGTCCCATCAAGCGATCGGGACTACCCGTCGCCACAACTTGACCGCGATTAACGATCGTTACGCGGCTGCAAGTCATGCTAACTTCAGGCAAAATATGGGTAGACAAAATAATAGTATGCTGACCTGCAAGGCTTTTAATTAAATTCCTAACTTCGATGATTTGTCGGGGGTCTAAACCCACAGTCGGTTCATCTAGAATAATCACTGGTGGGTCGTGAACGATCGCCTGTGCAATGCCAACTCGTTGTCTAAATCCTTTAGAAAGTTTGCGGATTAAAACCTTGCGTTTGTCTATTAAACTGGTACGCCGCATTGCCGATTCTACTTGACGAGTGCGATCGCCAGCCGGCACTAATTTAATTCGGGAAACAAAGTACAAAAAACCCTCAACCGTCATATCTGGATATAGCGGCGGTGTTTCCGGCAAATAGCCAATTTTTTGCCGTACTGCCATTAAGTTTTCATGGACATCGTAACCTGCAATGCGGGCCGTACCTCCCGAAGCGGGTAAATAACCCGATAAAATCCGCATCGTTGTGGTTTTGCCGGCACCATTGGGCCCCAAAAATCCCATAATTTCTCCCGGTTCCACTTTAAAGGAGACATCCGCGATCGCGCTTGTGGAACCGTAGTTTTTGCTTAAGTGTTCTACTTCAATCATTGGTCAGAACTTATAAGTCATTTAGATGGGTGGATTTTGGCTTAGAATTGAACAAACCCAACAGGATGGTAATTTTAGCCTTTGGGTAGGTAGCCTTGCAACCACCTAATGTATCACAAGTTGCAACTCGTTGCGACCCCAAGCCGTAGTTGTGACTTAGGATTAAATTAGATATTAAGAATCCTAGCAAATTGCGATCGCTTTTCAGCTCGCAAAAAAGTATCCCTTGAAACTTTTTAGACAAATTAGTCTAGATTTATCTTAAATCCTTCTTTTGGCATAAATAATCTTACGTAGATCAAATTTAATTTGGTTGTCAGGATGTCGATAAATTAAGTAACTTCTCGGATTGTAGTGAGAATTTTACTCTGATAATCTTTGAAATAAGCCCTCAGCAAGTCCTACTTTGTAAGTCGCGATCGCGAGAGTCAACTTACTATTAAGAGTGGTAGCTACATTTAGGTAGTAAAAAAAGGTAATTTGATATGCTCAAACCTGTTGCTCTGTGCCTAATTGTACTCTCACTCATAGGAACTAGCGCTTTAGCTGACAACGGAGTAGGCGAGTGGTATCTCCAGAGAGGAAACACCAATACAGTTGGTCGTTACCAAATTAGCGGTGACAGAAAAGGTCAAGTTAGCATCAAAGATATTACGACTGGAGAGGTAATTCGTACCTTTCAAATGGATGCTGGGCTAGTTGTCAGGGAGACATTTATTTTGAACGCTGGCAAAACGGTCGCTGCTTCTCAAAAAGACCACACTGTTTTCTGGGATTTGGCAACTGGCAGAACAATTGCTCGTGTTGCTCAGCCAGTCTATGGCTTCTCCCACGATGAGAAGAAATTTTTTACTTACGACCGGGAAGGAATCTTTCTGTATGCCTTTCCTAGCTTTAAGCGCATCTGCCCCTTGCAAGAAGGTAATACCCCAGGAGGGCCAGTCGCCTTTCAATTTTCACCAAATAATCGTCTTTTAGTTATTAATTTAATGACGAATTTACCTGCGGAGGAAAACAGTTACCCCTATCCTAATTACGCATACCGATATCGTTCTTTCACAAGGCTTTTCAATGTTGAGACTTGCCAAGAGATTCCAGAATTTAGGGAACTCAATTTTACTCATTTATTTGGCAGGTTTTCACCCGACTCAAGATTCTATGAGATCAAAGAATCTTGGCCCCGCTGGGATCGCAATCTCCCAGTTGGAGCGTGGCGGGTTAATCTAACAACCTTCGAGTTAGAGCAGATTCCTGACTTTCCGATCGACCCTGATTT
Source organism: Kamptonema sp. PCC 6506 (assembly GCF_000180455.1). Lineage (NCBI taxonomy): Bacteria > Bacillati > Cyanobacteriota > Cyanophyceae > Oscillatoriales > Microcoleaceae > Kamptonema > Kamptonema sp. PCC 6506. The sequence continues at coordinate 5,190 of NZ_CACA01000177.1, read as the reverse complement.
AGGTATCTAAAAAAAGGATCATAAATTCAATGAAAAAACCAACACTAAATCTCGTGAAAACTTTTATAATGAATTAAAAAAATGGCATATATTATACACGAAGATCGGGACTCAAGTAATGAAAACGATGCCGTTGAAGTTGATGGTGTCGAGTTTAAAGTTTTTATGCCGAAACGAATTTTGCAGGTGCCCGCAGAACAACTAGGAGCAATGATCGATGTGGAGTTAGGAATTCAGATTACTAACAATACATCTAATCCTCTTAACTTCTGCTTTTTTAATGCGCTTACTCCAGAACTAATGATAGACCAGCAAATTTTCAGGTTGACTGGTCGATGGTCAGATTGGTATCGATGGGACCTTTTCGATGATGATTTTTCCTTGGCACAACCTGGAGAAACTGTGACTTTTTTAACCGATGCACTTATTACGACAGCAAAAGGGGAAATATTTGACTTGAAGATCCCATTTGGAGATGGTAGTTATTGGATATTTTGTGGACTCTTTGGTTTACGCCCACTCAAAAAATATCGAATTCGGTTTCAGTATGAAAATGAGATCGACAAAGCCGAAGTTAATTATTCCAAAAATGGAAGAAATATGCCCAAACTTATAGAAAACAAGCAAATAGAGAATATATGGACTGGGAAAGTGCGCTTGCCTTTCGTGGAGTTTAGCCTAGAAAAAGATGGCTAGCTCAAATTTCATTACTACTGTCACTTATCAAACTTTCAAGAAAAATGCTGACTCAAAAATCTCTCTTTTTCTTCTTATCTACTACCCTGTTAGTCACCCTGACCAGTGAATCTTCTTCGGCCTTTTCGATTACACAAAATCCTGGTTTATTGGACTATCAGGCTTACTCAGTGTTTATCGGCGAAGGTCAAGGGTTAAACACCCTGAATGCAGCCGATCCTTTAGACCCTTCTTCATCTGACAGCAATACTGTTGAAGTGGATGGAATTCGCTTTAAAATTGTTATGCCGAAGCGCTTCCTAACTATCCCAAGTAAGCAATCTGATGCCAAAACAGATGTGAGTTTTGGTCTAATTATCACTAATATTCAAAAAAAACACATTCACTTAGTTCGATTTAATAACCCTATCCCGGTTCTAGTTGGCAAGGACAATAAAAACATACCAGTTGTTCTGCTGCGTGGCCCTATAGAACCTAGCAAATCTGATTATATGTTATTAAATCCCGGAGATAGTGTAAATTTCCTTCTTGAGGGAAAGCTTTCCTGGATAGATCAAAATTACCTTGAACTCAAAGTTACTAATTTATCAGGCAGCACTTGGTCTTTTGTTGGTCTAAAGCCAGATGCCTACAAGATTCAGTTAATTTACTCGAGTCTTATTCAAACCCAGTTCTCTCAACCTGAAATACAGGTATTAGAAAATTTATGGAAAGGTCAAGTAGCTACTCCATCTGTAGAGTTTTGGTTAGTGCCACAATCAGGCAAAATTTAATCGAAATTTGTTTTTGAATGATTTGTGGCGAAGCAGTTTATCTCTCTTAATTATCTAATTAACATAAGGAGGCGTGGAAAATGAAATCTCAACAATATCCTTTAGTTTTCATAGTGGTAAACTCACTGCTTGCAATTCTGGGAGAGGGCGCTCTAGCATTTAGCATTACTCCTGAACCACAGCCAAGTGCTAGTATTTTATTCCAACAATTCATCACCTATGAAATACCAGGGTTTGGCACTAACACAGTGAAGATGATTACCCCCACACCCATTCAAGCTGGTGGTACATCTCATTTCAAGACTTTGCTGAATGCAAATTACCAAAGTAGAGGCTGGAATTTTGACTATGATACTCCCGAATTGCAAGGTTCGTTTGACATAGAGAAATATTATCCCTCTGCTTTTTCATACAGCAACCAAACACTGGTTGGCGGAAATCTCCAGTTCAGATACTATCCAAGTAATGAAGACCCAACAGATAAAGATGATCTTGGGTGGCTTCAGTTAGTAACTAGATCAGATTACGCAACGGATATCTTTGATAGTAAAGATCCAAGTCAAACTCCTTACTATCCTACAAATATTCCTGGTGTAACAGAAACTACTTTTGCTGATGGTCCAGGGGGTTCTCCTTTAAAAAATATTAGTTGGATTGCAGAACTATACTTAGTTAAGAAAACGGGAGAAAAAAAGCTAATATTTACAACGGGATCAGGTGGGGTTGGACAAACACATTTACTCCCGCTAAAACCTCTAAAACATTTTCAGGCACCCTAGCTGCCGGTCAAAAAGACAACTACAAGCTAGACCAACTCACCCCAGGCTCAAAATATACAGCCTGGACAAACAACGATATCCCCTCAAATCAATGCAATCCCAACACACACTTAAGCACATCTAGCCCAGGTTCTGCCAGTTTATACGACGACAATAGCTCTCCTGTCGGAAATGGCTTTGCCTCTGGGTTAACTGGTACTATAGGCAATAGCGGCACTCTCAACCTATTAGTTCAATCCGTCGGTGGTCGCGGGCAAGACAAAGGCAACTACGAACTTTTTGTCAATGTCTACGAACCTGAAGAATCGCCAACCTTTAGCAATGGAAACAGCGGCGGCGGTGGTGTCAGCAAAGAAATGCGAGGCTTAACCCAACAAAACCCCATCCTTCCTACCAGCGTACAAAACGGCTGGCAAACCTTCAACAAAGTACCAGGTTGCCGATGGTATGACCCTCACACAACCTATGGCTTTGAATTCCAATCATTAGAAGACACACTATTTACAGAAATACTTGATTTCCCCGTAGGAGAAGATACCGAATTTGCCGTCACAGTTGGAAACGTCTTACTAGGAACTTTCGGTGCTGGAGATAGCGTAGACTTCGTTTCCTTATTAGGTGGTGGAGTTTCCAACTTCAAAATTACGGGCATCGACTCGTTAATTGGCTCGACAGCAGAAACAGCATTTCCCATTCAATTAGCTTTCGACAAACCGGAAGGAAGTTTCCAAATGCGGGCATTTTCTGAAGATGATCCTGAAGAAGTACCCGAACCAACAACTGTATTAGCAGCATTATTAGCATTAACTGGATTAGGAACAATCAAAAGAATAAAAAAACGGAAGTAAAACAGCCGTGAAATCTATTTACACCCTGTTATATACTCTCAGCATCATACTCATCAACCCTTGGGGCATCAGCCGGGGCTACATCTGGACGGCACCCAAAGTGTTTATGATTGGGATAATTGCAGCGATAAACCTCTCAATTATCTGGGAAGGAAGTAAATCTATAACAATCTCCCGCACCTGGAAAATCAGCCTGATATTGTGGGGATTATTTCTGACAATAGGGGCAATTTCTACCTTGAAAAGTCCATTTCCGCTGACTTCTTTTCTAGGACAAGACCAAATGGGCGACGGCTGGCTATATTGGCTATTAATCGCTACTTTTACCCTCAGTAATACCTTACTTCTCAAACTGCATCCCCAACTACTTTCTTCTCAACTCCAAGGACTGATAATAGGTGGCATCATCCTCGCCCTCAGCACCATTCCTCAAATCATAGACTGGCGCATCGATTACACTGCCACAATGGGAAAAATTATCAGACCTGATGTTAATGCTAGCAGTATATTTCAAGGACAGCAACCCATTGGATTATATTCCCACAGAGGTCACGCTGCGATCGCCCTAGCCACAATAGCCCTCATTTCCGTCATCGGTAGGCTGTGGAAACTAACAAGCGATCGCTTGACCACAACTACCTTAATTATAATTTCCCCAGCATTGATATTCACTACCACCAGATCGGCAGTTTTAGGCTTAGTAATAGCCCTATTATACAAGTTTGGATGGCAATACAAAAAACTATTGGCTGGAGTAATTCTCATCAGCGCGATCGCCATCATCGGCATGACCGTTACTAGACCCCTAGATTGGAGCCAACCATCAATACAACAAGTAATGTCCAGCAGATCACCAATGTGGGCGTTATCCCTGAGAGGCATCAAAAAGCGTCCTCTTTTTGGATGGGGATTTGACGGCTTCGGCATCGCTTACCCCTACATCATAAATCCTAAAAAAACTCCAATAGTTGTAAAATTAGACCAGTTTACCTATGATTACATTACCATAAACGGACAAGTTAGCACAAGGGAAATACCCACTTACAAAGCTCATAACTTAATACTTGATACAACCTTATCAATTGGCATTTTGGGACTGATATCTTACGCCTTTATTTGGGGATATTATATCTATTTAGCCATTAAATCGTCCTTTCACGGGATGGAGGCGATCGCGATCGCCTATCTCGTCTTTGATCTCACTTGGTTTGATAGCGCTCAATACGCCCACATCCCTTGGTGGGCACTTAGTATAGGGGGAGCTTTTTTAACCTCAAAAAAGACAACAACAGTTCTGTCACTAAAACAAAAACCTAGCTTCTAATGCTAGGGTTTTAAAGTCCAAATCATTACCGTAGAACGAACCTAATTCTTAAGATGGATTATGACTCTAGAATTTCAGCACTAGGATTAGATATCGGTCAAAAGCGCATTGGGGTAGCTGGATGCGACGGTACCGGTCTAATTGCTACTGGTTTGGGAACGATCGCACGTTCGTCCTTTGATAAAGATGTCGCTCAATTCCGGCAGCTTGTAACAGAGCGAGGCGTACAAGTTTTAGTCTCTGGTTTACCCTATAACATGAACGGCACTCTTGGTTTCCAAGCTCGACAGGTGCAAAAATACGCCTCCCGCTTAGCATCAGCTCTTGCTTTGCCTTTAGAGTACGTAGACGAGCGACTGACTTCCATCCAAGCAGAGCAGTTAATGTTGACAGAGAAAATCTCACCTTCGAGAAACAAGGCTTTAATCGATCGCAAAGCGGCGGCCATAATTTTGCAACAATGGTTAGACGAGCGGCGGGAGATGGGGAGATGGGGAGCGGGGGAGCGGGGGAGCAGGGGAGCAGAGGAGCAGGGGAGTGGGGGAGCAGGGGAGCAGGGGAGATAATTTCATATCGGTTAAATAATTTTCATTGCGAGTTCCGCGAAGCAATAGCATTTATGTTGCGATTGCTTCAGGCTTAGTTTGCTACAGGCAAGCTTCGTGCCTCAGATTGCTTCGTTCATCGCAACAGCGCCGAGCACAGCGAACAATGACAGATCGTAAATAATTTGCTAAACATGATATTAATTCTTCCGCTTCATCTCCCCC
>NZ_CACA01000178.1:0-9156 GCF_000180455.1 Kamptonema sp. PCC 6506 | reverse complement strand
GCTCCCCATGACCAACATTGCCGATCGCATTGCTAACATACGCCAACAGTTACCTCCGAGCGTGCGGTTAATCGCCGTCAGCAAGCAGGTATCTGTTGACGCTATGCGCTCTGCTTATGCCGCAGGAGTGCGGGATTTTGGCGAGAGTCGGATTCAGGAAGCAGCAGACAAACAAGCTCAAATGCAAGATTTGCCTGATATTACCTGGCATCTGATCGGCCACCTCCAAGCCAATAAAGCTGCTAAAGCTGTGCAACAATTCCAGTGGATTCATTCCGTAGACAGCTTAAAACTAGCTCAGCGTTTGGATCGCCTAGCTGAAGAACTTGCCTACCAGCCTCAAGCTTGTCTGCAAGTAAAAATTTTGCCCGATCGCGATAAATACGGCTGGAGTATCCCCGAATTACTTGCCGATTTGCCAGAGATCAATCAGTGTCGAAGCCTGAGAATTAAAGGATTGATGACAATTCCTCCTTTAGGATTAGATGAGGCGCAAACCATCAGTCTTTTTAACACTGCTCGCGAATTAGCGGAGAAAATTAGACAGCAAAATTGGTCGCACATTGAAATGCAGCAACTCTCAATGGGGATGTCTGGAGATTATCATTTAGCCATTCAAGCAGGTGCTACGATGGTACGGGTTGGACGAACCTTGTTTGGTGAAAGGGGGACATCAGCGATCGCAGATCCAAATAAAAACGGTTGAGCGGTAAATTATAGAAGTAGTCAAAGGCCCTCGACTCACCCACAACAGCAATTTTACTGTTGAGAACTTTTTTCCTGACTTTCCCAAAAATAGCCAAACATCTTGTGTTAGACTCTATCTGACAAAAATAAGTCGGCAATCACAGAACGTCTAAGTTAAAAGTATCAGTTATAGTCAGGGCAAATAAGTTGTGATGGAGCGTGAAGCGTGAACATTTTTTCTAAACTGCGAGAATTTGTGGGACTCAACGATCCTGTTGAGTACGATTATGAGTACGACGAAATGGAAGGAGAGCGTTATCAAAACGCCTACCAACCGCAAGAGCAACCTTCAGCGATTACAGCAGAGGAAGAACGCCGCACTAATCGCCGCTTGCGGGAACGGCCTGTAGTAGGATCGCCAAGTACGGATGTTGTCGCACCGATAAGTGGAGTTGGTTCAGTAATGAATAATGTGATTGGAATGCCTGGAGCAATGAACGGAATTTCGGAAGTGGTGGTCATGGAACCTCGCACTTTTGAAGAAATGCCGGCAGCAATTAGAGCTCTGAAAGAACGCAAGTCTGTAGTTTTGAATCTGACAGTGATGGACCCAGATCAAGCTCAGAGAGCTGTAGATTTTGTGGCTGGTGGAACTTACGCTCTAGATGGTCATCAAGAACGAATTGGCGAAAGTATTTTCTTGTTTACGCCGAGTTGCGTACAAGTGCGGACTCAATCGGGAGTGGTACATGAAGTGCCCTCAGCTCAAGGTCGTCCCCGTGTTGCAGCTCCCGCTGCTCCAACTTGGCAGCCAGAACAAGCACAAGCGGCACTTTAGTAATTGGTAATTGCTAATTGGTAATGGCTAATTGCTAATTGCTAATTGCTAATTGGTGATAGTTAACCATATACTGTCATTGCGTTGGCGTAGCCTGCACGTAGTGCTTACGCAGTGAAGCAATCTCAAAGCTCTGGGATTGCTTCAAGACCTTCGTAATAAAAAGCATAATGTATAACAATTAATTAGTTAACAGTTAACAGTTAACAGTTAACTGTTAACAACTAACCATTAACAAATGACAATTATAAAATTTGGTATGATTGGCGGCGGGGTAATGGGAGAAGCTCTCTTATCTCGCTTAATTGCACGAGAAATTTATCAATCAAAAGAAGTTTTAGTGAGCGAACCCCAGCCGCAACGCCGCAATTTTTTGGTTGAGAAATACGGCGTGAAAGTGACAGGAAATAATCAAGAGGTTGCGGTTGCAACTGAAGTGCTATTTTTGGCGATTAAACCCCAAGTATTTGAGCAAGTGGCGGCGGAGTTGACCAATGGTGAAACTGTTGGTACTAAGGGGGAACAGCCAATGATAGTGTCAATTTTGGCTGGCGTACCTTTGAGTAAGTTAGAAGCAGCTTTTCCGGGCTATCCGGTGTTGCGGGTGATGCCAAATACGCCCGCGACTGTGGGGGCGGGAATGAGTGCGATCGCACCTGGAAAATACATTCAATCGCATCATTTGGAGCTAGCTACAGGCATTTTTCAGGCGGTAGGGGAAGTGGTAGAAGTGCCAGAGAGCATGATGGATGCAGTGACGGGGCTTTCGGGTTCCGGCCCTGGATATGTAGCAATTTTGATAGAAGCCTTGACAGATGGCGGAGTTTATGCTGGTTTGCCGAGAGCGATCGCGGCTAAATTAGCACTGCAAACAGTATTAGGAACTGCGAAATTGTTAGCAGAAACGGGTATGCACCCCGCAGAATTGAAAGATAGAGTAACGAGTCCCGGTGGTACAACAATTGCAGGAATTGCTAAATTAGAAACAGCAGGTTTTCGCTCGGCTTTGATAGAAGCAGTGAAAGCGGCTGCTCTGCGTTCTCAAGAATTAGGTCAATAGGTTTTATACTAATCCTGACTACCTTCTTCCTTCTTCCTTCTACTGAACTCTCCTCAACTTCTCTTCACAGGAATCTCCACCACAAACTCCGTCCCCTCACCCACTACAGAATCACACCGCAAACTCCCCAAATGTTTGTCTACTACAATTTGATAACTAATCGCTAATCCCAACCCCGTTCCTTTCCCCACAGGTTTAGTTGTAAAGAACGGATCGAAAATCCGAGCTCGCACCGACTCCCGTATTCCCGGGCCATTATCAGCAATAACTACTGCAATTCGCTCAGAATTAACTACATAACTCCCAATCCTAATCATACTAGGATTAGCCTTAACTTCCTCAGCGCATCGCCTTCGGTCTCGCTCCTCCAAAGCATCAATCGCATTACTCAATAAGTTCATAAACACTTGATTTAACTGACCCGCATAACACTCCACTAGGGGTAACTTTCCATACTCCTTAACTATTGCAATCTCTGGATGATCTGGTTGAGCCTTCAGCCGATTTTGTAACAATCTCAGCGTGCTATCAATCCCTTCATGGATATCAACATCTTTGATTTGAGCTTCATCCATCCGTGAAAAATTACGCAGAGAAAGCACAATCTCTCCAATCCGCTCAGCTCCCACCTTAATCGACTCTAAAAGTTTAGGCAAGTCTTCTACTATAAACTCTAAATCCATAGCTTTCATTTCCGAAATTATGGCTCTAGTCGGTTCTGGATATTCCGCTTTATAAAGATCCAATAGACCTAGTAAATCAGAAATATACTCCCTAGCAGGGTCAATATTCCCGTAAATAAAACTCACAGGATTATTAATTTCATGAGCGATTCCAGCCACCAATTGACCTAGAGAAGACATTTTTTCGGACTGAATTAGCTGAGTTTGAGTGCGTTTAAGTTGTTTTAAAGCTTCCTCTAATTGTAGGGCCCTTTCTTGAGCGATTTGAGCAGAAACCTGACTTTGTTTATAAAGTTCCGCTTGGGAAATTGCGATCGCCAAATTATCCGCTACGCCTTTGATTAATTCTACTTCGCTCTCGCTCCAAGGTCGGGGATCGCTAAACTGATTACAGGTTAATGCTCCAATTTCACCTCCGGGAGTCCGAATTGGTACAGATAAAAATGAATAAAAGCCTAGTGATAATAATGCTTCGCGCATCTCTATATCGCTATGCTCGACGGCATCATCAACACAAATCATTTCTAGTTTTAACAGTTTTTCTGAGAGGGGAACAATAGTAGAAGCTGGATAAATCCCCATCATACTAAGGTCGGTAAACTTGTTAGCTTCTTTCACCGCTTCCCAGACAGGTTCCTCAAAGTCTGTTTTGTACCAAAAAAAGCTGCAAATATCAACATCTAAGAGATCGCGAATACTAATTACAACGGTTTCTAAAATAGTATCTATTTCTAGAGAAGCACGAACCTGACTGGCAATTTTGTTAAGAAGTTCGAGGCGATTTGCAAATTCTTGTAAGGCCTCTTCTACTTGAATGCGATCGCTAATATCCGTAATAGTTCCTACATAGCCTTTCACCTCTCCCGCTGCTTCTATTTCCGGGGATGATTGGCCTAAAACCCAAGTTACAGTCCCGTCAGGACGCACAAATCGATACTCGGAGCGAAACGGTATCCCTTGGATTGTAGACTGATGCCATTCTCTGAGAATGCGATCACGATCGTCAGGATGCAATACCCTTGACCAACCCATTCCTAGCGCTTCCGCTTCCGTTATCCCGACGATCTCGCAATATTTTTCATTAGCATAGCAAAAATATCCCTTAACGTCCGTTCTAAATATCCCCACAGGGGACAATCTCGCTAAGGTCTGATATCTTTTCTCACTCTCTTGCAAAGCAGCTTCCGCTCGCTTGCGGTCAGTAATATCTTCAGCAATAGCTAACAAATAAGCAGGGGAACCATCAGCATCTAAAATCGCAGTTTTCTTGGTGTGTAACATCCTTTCTTCGCCGTGCTTAGTCTGAATCGGCTCTTCAGGGATATCGATCACTTTACCGCTAGTTAATACTTCCCGATCTTTGAGCGTAAAAATATCAGCTTGCTCTTTAGGGAAAAAGTCATAGTCATTTTTGCCAATTACTTCTTCTTGTCCAAATCCTAGCAGACTTTTAGACGCTGGATTCCACAACACAAACCGCAAATCAGAAGCTTCTTTAACCACCACAGAAACAGGCAAATTATTCAGCACGGACTCTAAAAATTTTTGAGTTTGTTGTAGTTCTGCTTCTGCTTGTCTGCGCTCCGTAATATCGCGAATTGAACCGATAAATCGTAAGACTCTACCTTGTGAGTCCCACTGGGACTGACCTCTGGCACTAACCCAGCGATAAAATCCACTCTTAGTTAAAATTCGGTACTCGATATCTTGGTAGGGAAGTCCACTACCCATGTGAGCATTAAGAGCATTAGCAACTCGCTCGCGGTCTTCTGGATGGATACGGGAAGTATAACTCTCAGTTCTGTTATATAAATCTTGCTCTTTTAAGCCAATTAGTTCCCTTAATCGCGGCGAATAGTAAACTTCTTCACTCGAATTTCCGTTCTCATCCCAAACGAATCGGCCGTCCCAAATTCCATCAAAAGAAACTTGGCTAACTAATTCAAAACGCTCTAAACTTTCTTGTAGTGCTTTCTCTGCCAACTGACGCGATGCAATCTCATTTTGCAACTGCGCGTTAGCTAAACTTAAGGAGGTTATTGTTTTGCTCAATTCGACAGTGCGCTGTGCAACTCTATTCTCTAGTTCCTCATTCGCTCTTTGCAGTTCAACTTCTGCTAGTTTGCGAGCCGTAATATCCATCACAGTACCGAATAAGCGCACGACTTTGCCATTGATAATCTCTGGCTGTCCGCGATCTGAAATATAGTGAATTTCACCATCGGGACGGACGATCCGAAAGTCAATCGCATAAGCTTCCCCTCGCTCAATAGCACCATTAATGTGGCTTTTCCAGTAGGCTAAATCGTCGGGATGGATAGAAAGGCAGTCTTCTAAAGCATTCGGTAGCGGTTGATTGGGGTCTAGTCCAAATATGCGGAAAAGTTCATCTGACCAAGTAAAAGCACCTGTAGCAATATCGACTTCCCAATTACCAACGTGAGCTAATTTTTCCGCAGCTTTCAGTTTAGATTCGCTTTTGTGTAAAGACTCGATTAATTCTTCTTGTACGGCTTGAGCAAGTTTTTGCTCGGTGATTTCTACTACTATTGTACCTATGCCGACGCTGATGCCTAAGTTGTTGGAAAGCGGAAAAAAGGAAGCTGTCCAATGCCTTTTTATCCCTGGCTGAACTGGAGTTTCTCCGTTTAGTTCGTAGTTAAGGACGGGAATACCAGTCTCGATCACTTGCCTGTTAATCGGCTCTAAAATTCGCGCGAGATCGGGCACAATTTCATTTAGAGTCTTACCAATATGCTCGGCGACTGGTAGCCCATCTATTTTAGCGAGGGTTTCATTAATATCTATAAATCGCATTTGGTCGTCAAAAATGCACATTCCCACTGCGGCGGAGCTGAAAAAGGCATCTAACAGAGTAAGTCTCTTGGTTAATTCTGTTTCTAAGGGATGGTTAGCCATTGCCAAAAACCTCTTTGAGGAATTGTGTTGGAACTGCCGAGCCAATTTTTGTTACCACAAGTATTACAGTTATAGCAACCGCTAAGGCGGTTAGGATGCTCAGGGCTAGGGGCTACGATGCTCAGGGAAGAAGGGAAAGAAGAGGAAGAAGGGAATAGAATTAAGGGTTTGAGGAAACTAGAATGTACTAACTACCTAGAAGGTTGCTATAAGTCTTGTTTTCTATCCTGTAAAGTTCTGCCTTCACTTTTGTATCCTCAAGTGAGCTTCTCTTTCGATTACTTGCTGCTTACAACTAAATTGAGCAACTCTCTATCAAGAAGCATAAAGAAAACTCTGTGCTACGATTTAAGTTTAGTATGTTTTTTTTTAGTTGTCTATCAGCAGATTTAGAATTTTACTGAAACCAAATTTATACAATAAGTTTGTCGTTCAAATCATAGAAATACATATTTTTGTAATAATTTGGTTAGTTCCATTACTCTTGCCAGTTCTCGCCACCATTAAGTTAACACGGCAACGACCCTTAACGGTAGGTTAATCCTATTCTCTTAATGCCAGTTGGGGTTAATCTTATGAAAGAATGTCTAGAGTGAATATTGGGCGATCGCACTCAAAACTAAGTAATCCCTCTCGATCGCAATAGCTCTAGACTTTAGCCCAACACTTGCTCGTTACTCAAGTAAACCAGGTGGAGGCGTAATTTCAATCCGGCGCTGCCCGATCTCAACAATGGGGACGATCTCTTGGACAAAGGGAATTAAAACTGTTTTTGATTTTGACTTGAGAGGGCGTTCCTTTTGTTTTTTGCTGCGGCGTTGACTGGGGTGGGTCGCTACTTGTCCAGTGGCAGACTCTTCCTCTAAAATGTTTGCGGGTTCAGGCTTCTGCTGCAATTCTACTTCTAAGATGTCATTACCGGCTGGAATTATATCCACCACAGTGCCTAACATTTCACCCGTCTGTTGGTAGAATACTTGCAACCCGATCAAATCGCGCACATAAAATTCACCTTCCTCCAAATGAGGGCGATCGCTTGCAGAAACGAACAGTTGGCAACCCCGCAGCGCTTCTGCCTCGTCTATATTCTCCACCCCTGCTAACTGCACCGCATAAATTCCTTTCCCCGGAATATAGCGCCCTCCCAAAAACTCAATCGGTTCGGGCTCTGCTTTGCCAGGGCGCTGCATCCAACGCTGTCCCGGTTCCAAGAAACGTTCTGGGAAGTCGGAGTTGGGATATACCCGCACTTCGCCATTTAAACCTTGAGGTGCGACAATTGTACCGATTTCTACCCAGTCAGACATAAGCGTTTAGAGCTGATATTACCTTTTTATTTTGATGCAGTCAGGCAGCTATTGCCCATGCAGTTTTGGCGATGGGAGTATCAAGGGCTAGGGGATCGTATAAAAGATATCCTAGATTTAATAGCAACCGCTTTTGTCGATTAGGATACTCGCTCATAAGTAGAAGGAAGAAGGAAGAAGGAAGAATGTTTATACAGTCAGCTTTTTAGCCATCCCGATCTTATGTTTAATTAGGTGGAGCTAATTAGCTCGAACCCGCTGATTCTATTCCCTTCTTCCCTAGCCCCTAGTCCCTAGCCCCTAGTCCCTAGCTATAATAGTCTGTTTCAAGACCGAACTCATGAAAATCCGAAATCTGGTAGCGATCGCGAAGGCAATTGCTTGGGTCAGCATCTTTACAGAACTTAGCGCGATCGCGATCGCCACTATTTTACTCTCTCAAAGTGCCACTGCTGCTCCCTCTGCGACTTCTAGGGGGCTATTAGCTCAACAGCAGGATTTACAAGAGATGCAGCTAAAAGAGGAGATTCGCGATCGCGTCTCCGAAGAAGTTGACACCGCTTTTCGCCGCACAGCATCCATGCTGAATGTGTTTTTAATTGTACTTACTTTCTTCCCCACCGCCGCCGCCGTCGGCGTTTGGATATTGTTAGGGAAATTAGCCCAGCAAACAGCTCTTGCCCAACAAGAAATTGCTAGTCTTAGAGACGATACAATTTCTCAATTAAAAACAGTTCTGACTGAAGCTCAAACCGTCTTAGACGAACTTAACCAGCAAGAAAAATGGGGCGAAGAAGACACTGATATTTTGTTCGCCGACCCGGAAATTCAAGAATTTACCCCGGTAAAATATGGCGATCGCAAACAATTAATGAGCGGTAGCGACTACGCCAAACAGGGAGACGCTTATTTCTTTGAAAATCGCTATGAAGAGGCAGTTGACGCTTACAATCAAGCCCTACAAATTCAGCCAGACTTAGCAGATACTTGGAACAACCGAGGCGTAGTGCTGACAAGAATGCAGCGATATCAGGAAGCAATTGATTCCTACGAACAAGCTACAAAACTTCGCCCCAACTATCCTGACGCTTGGAATAATAGAGGAGTAGTATTATTAGAAATGCAGCAGCTTTCAGAAGCCATTGCCTGTTACGAACAAGCAATTCAAGCCAAAGCCGACTATGCCGATGCCTGGAATAATCGAGGAGTTGCACTTTCCAAAATGCAAAAGTATGAAGACGCTGTTATCTCTTACAATCAAGCATTAGTAATTAAAAATGATTATACAGACGCTTGGAACAATCGAGGCGTTGCCCTCACTAAGCTACAAAAATATGATGCGGCAATTGATTCTTATGATAATGCCACTAAAATTAGACCCGATTTTTATCGAATTTGGTACAATAAAGCTCGGTGTTATGCTCTTCAAGGTGAAATAGAATTAGCTCTAGAAAACTTGAAACGAGCATTTAATCTCAACCAAAATATGTGCAAGCAACTAGCAGTAAATGAAATAGACTTTGAATCTCTTAGGCAAAATGATATATTTAAAGAGTTAATTGGGAATGGGTAATTGGGAATGGGTAATTGGTAATTGGTAATGGGTAATTGGTAATGGGTAATTGGTAATGGCTCATATCAATTATCCCAATTGTTGATGAG
>NZ_CACA01000179.1:0-4243 GCF_000180455.1 Kamptonema sp. PCC 6506 | reverse complement strand
TCCCCTAGCCCCTAGCCCCTATTCAAGAATGCAGCAGGTATTCTGGCATCACAATCAAGGTAGTACCTTCTCGCCCTACTACAATCACATTCTGGGAGGGTGCGATCGCGACAGCATCATCTGCACAACGAGCTCGCCAAGAGTTACCCTGATAAATCACTCTTCCCGTACCTCCAGCCGGAATTTCTGTCAAAGTTTCGGCTTCCTTAGCATCTTCAAGCACTTTGGCGTTGCGCTTTGGGACTAAGCGACGAGATCCCAGTATAAAAACTGCCGAGAATGCCATCCACAGTATCACCTGCAAATTAACGTTAGGCAAAACTAAAGATACAAGAGCTACGGCAAAAGCGCTCAATCCCATCATAAATGCTACAAAAGCAGTGGGTAGAAATAGCTCCGCCAAGCAAAGCATGGCTCCCGCCAGCAACCAGAGCTCGGTAGGAGATGAGAATATAGATAAAATCGGTTGCGGGGTGGAGATATTAGCAACCCCAGCAAATAAGCTGATGGTGTTCATTGTCGCGATCGCACTCATAAAAAGTATTCGAGATTAAGTAACTTAAATTACTGTCACCTCCATACTGCACGGCTCAAACTAAAATTTCAACGTAGAGGATACATTTGAGAAATTAATAGGGGCTAAAATCAGTTTATTCTCACATCCAGTAATTTAGCTCTCTCAAGCAAATAACTTTATAATGTTTTTAGACAAAATTTTTGACATGATTAGCCTTTCTTCCCAAAAGATTTATTGCCCCAACTTAGCCTGTCCCAATCCTCGCAATTCCTTGGGCCGCCGGGAGTGCGAAGCTTGCCAAACCCATTTGATCTATAGGTATCTTTGGGCAGTAGGGCCAGAAGCAGAACAAGTACCACAGGGTAGCGAAATCGGCGATCGCTACTTTGCGATCGAGCCTCAAGTTTGGCTCGATACCAGACCCGGAGAACCCCCTAACGCCCCCGAACAACTGCCTGATGCGATCCTTCCTTACCTCCATTTATACTCTGAAAGGCTTCACGTTCCAGAGGTCTATGGTTTTTGTCAACTAGGAGAATCGGAGGAAGCACCACAGGTATTGTTGTTAGAAAATGCACCAGTAGATGCGATCGGTCGCCTCCATCCTTCTATTGTAGAAGCTTGGCTAGGAACATCAGCAGTTCGTCAAGTTTATTGGCTGTGGCAAATTCTGCAACTGTGGGCTCCACTATCCGCCGAGGGAGTAGCTTCTAGCTTACTGGCGGCCGAGAATATTCGGGTTGAAGGTTGGCGAGTGCGGTTGTTGGAACTGCTTCCCGGAGGTAAATCTCAACCAACATTGCGAAATTTAGCAGAACTTTGGACTCCTTGGGTAGAAGCAGCACAACCATCCGTACAACAAGGACTGGAAGAAATTTGTATACTTTTGCGTCGTAGTGAGGCAACTGTAGAGGCGATCGCGCCAGAACTCAATCTGCTACTGCTCGAAGTCGCCGCTCAATTACCCCTACACTTAGAAATAGCTGGAGCCACCGATACAGGCCCTCAGCGCGACCACAACGAAGACAGCTATTACCCTAAAAATTCAGATTTACCCCAAATCCCAACCCCCACTCGCAACCCACAGATTCCTTACCTAGCAATAGTTTGTGACGGAGTTGGCGGCCACGAAGGCGGAGAGATAGCAAGCCAACTGGCAGTAGAGTCCCTCAAACCATTAATCCAAACTCTCTTAGTAGAAATAGCTCAACAGCCAGATTTGACTCCCCCAGAAGTCGTTAGCAGGCAACTCGAAGAGAGCGTTAGGGTAGTAAATAATGTAATTGCTGCCCAAAACAACGAACAAGGGCGAGAATTAAGGCAACGTATGGGAACCACTCTAGTTATGGCTCTCCAGTTACCTCAGCAAGTTAAAACTTCAGATGTCGAGCAATTAAATAATTCTCACGAACTCTACTTAGTTAATGTTGGGGATAGTCGCGCCTATTGGCTAACTGAATATAGTTGCTGTCGCCTGACTGTCGATGACGACGTGGCTACTAGGGAAGTCCGTCTAGGTCATTGTCTCTATTGGGAGGCGCAATTGCGATCGGATGCGGGAGCCCTGACCCAAGCTCTCGGTACGCGGGAAGGGGAATATCTGCATCCATCGATTCAGCGTTTTATTGTTGAAGAAGATGGTTTGTTAATGCTGTGTTCTGACGGTCTTAGCGATAATGATTGGGTAGAAAAATCTTGGGCAGATTATGCACCTGCCGTGTTAAAGGGCGAGATTTCTTTACAGTCAGCTATTCAGTCTTGGATTCGTCTGGCTAATGATAAAAATGGTTATGACAATACATCGGTGGTCATCGTTCATTGCCGGATTTCTCCAGAGAAGTTGGTGTTCTTCAATCCAGTTCAATTACCCAATACAACAGAGACTCTTGAATCTGAGCTTTCCGCAGCTTCTAAGGCACTTCTGTACCCTGAAACGGTTGGAGCTAAATCCCCCCGAAGACAGCAGAAATTGAAGAGCTTAGTGCCTGTGCTAGGGCTGTTAGCGCTGCTTTTAGTAGGAGGTGTTGGGGCTGTATGGTATCACAATCGCCAAGTCTCGGAACAAAAAAATGAGCAAATCCCCTTGTTCCCTAATACTTCCTCGCCGACTAAGTAGTGAAGTGGGGAGCGGGGGAGCGGGGGAGCAGGGGAGCAGGGGAGCGGGGGAGCAGAGGAGAGGGGGAGCAGAGGAGAGGGGAGAATTTATCTTAATTTTCTTGACACTCTCACCCCTGAATCTGTGTAGTTGTATGTAAAAATAGAAAGATTGTCCGAATCTAGTCCTAGTGCTTGGCATCGGTGCTGGTGGAGACTGTGAGAGAGATAACACTAAGTTTAAAGCTATGAAAGTTGGCGATCGCGTTTGCATCCAAAAATCTGTCGTTGTTTACCACCATCCCGAACATCGTAATCAACCCTTCGATCTTAAGGGCATGGAAGGAGATGTGGTGGCGATAGTTCTCGAATGGCAAGGCAGACCCGTAAGTGCCAACTTGCCTATTCAAGTCCAGTTCAACAAAAAATTTAGGGTACACCTCAAAGAGGATGAAGTGGAAGTCATTCAAAATAGTTGAGGAGGGAAAGTTTTGAGTTTTGAGTTATAAATCAATTTCATAATTCATAACTCATATTCCTCTTCCTTCTTATCGTTTTCCTCGGCGAAACCATCCCAGAATATTAAAATCGCCTTGCATTTTCTGCAATTCCTGCTGGTGTTGCTTAGCTGTGCTGTAATACCATTGGCAGTAACTCTCAAATTCCTGGCGATATTTTACTTCTTGGTAAAATTCCCTAGTAATTTGATGCTGTTTGAGAATTTCTGCGGGTACAGGCGGTTCGGGGACGATGTTTCGCAATTCATGAGGAAACATGATTTGTAGGTTCCTACTGCGGCAAAGGTTGGTATTGATTAGCCCAAAGCTAACACAGTTATACCCAACCCCGCAGCCGATATACTGCTAGTCCGATATACTCTTTTAAGGCTTTTGTTGACTGCTGTAAATTGTAAGCATCTGGCAGTAGATTTAAAAGTACAGCTTGGAAACTACTTTGAGATGCTTCCATATCCTGCTGTGTTATGGAAAAGTCTGTCGGTGCGGGAATTGTTTCTATTCCCTGACGCTGGAAAATTAGGAGCGATCGCGGCATATGTAAGGCTGATGTTACCAGTAAAATCGGCCCTAGAATGTTATTATCTTTTAAAATCTTGCGGACATTAACTGCATTTTGGTAGGTATTGAGAGAGGTTGGATCTTGGAGAATAGCTGATGTAGGTACGCCCATAGCTTGGGCTATTTCTGCCATGTCTGCTGACTCTGGTGGGCCTCCTCCTTTCCACTCTACTCTACCACCACTGAGAATGAGCCAGGGGGCTTTGCCTTGGCGATAAAGCTGAGATCCATAGAGGATGCGATCGCCTGCTTCGCCGACTTCTACCCAAGGTCGAGGCGGTAAAGCTGGCTTGATGCCACCGCCTAAAACTACTATAGCTCTAGTTTGGGGAATTGGTGTCGGCGGCAGATTTTGAGTTTCGAGCGATCGCACTAAATTTTGAGCAATCCAGCCATTACTCAATGTCAATAAAATAGTTAGTGCTAGGGCCATTGCCCCCGCCGCCCATCTGGGACGTTTCCAAAACATTACTAAAGCAAAAATTATTAACAGACAACTTAATCCCAATGGATAGAAAAATAAAGGCAGTAGTTTAGACAGGAATAAAAACATTTT
>NZ_CACA01000180.1:0-9867 GCF_000180455.1 Kamptonema sp. PCC 6506 | reverse complement strand
CCCCGCCCCCCCGCTCCTCTGCCCCCTCGCCCCCCCGCCCCCCCGCTCCTCTGCCCCCTCGCCCTCAGTCCTTTTTGACCACTTTTTGTAATTCTTCAATTACGCGCATTCCCACAGCTTCAGGCGTTTCGCTCCCTACAGCAACTCGGACATCCGCTTGGGCGTAGAAACGCTGCCTCTGATTAAGGATATTTTGCAGTATCGCTCTGGGTTCCCCCTCGCGCAGGAGAGGCCGAGAATTATCCTCTCGCAAGCGATCGCAAAGTTCTTCCACAGGTACATCCAGCCATACCACAATTCCGTGATGAAGATAGCTCCAGTTCATTTGCCGCAAGACAATCCCGCCGCCCGTTGCTACGATTAGCTTTTTATAAGCCGAAAGTTCCCCAAGCACTTGACTTTCTAGCTGGCGAAACGCTTCTTCTCCATCTCTAGCAAAAATTTCACTAATAGATAGATTAGCTACTTTTGAAATTACATCATCAGTATCAAAAAAATGATAGCCTAGCTCCGATGCCAACCACCGCCCTACTGTTGTTTTCCCTGCACCCATCATACCGACGAGATAGAGATTTACTCCCCTTAATAAATCCATTGCCAATTCCTTCAATATTTCCTAATCTTTAATCAAATTAACTGCGATCGCGCTTACGCAAATCCAAAGAGCGATCGTCACCAAACTCGTCATCTTCTCCCAAACCCCAATCCTCATCATCATCATTATTCGTTGACTCTTCCCAATCATCACTCTGAGATGGGGGTGTATAAGGTGGCGTATAAGACGGTGGCGTATAAGACGGTGGTGTATAAGGCGGTGGCGTATAAGGCGGTGTAATCAGCCGAAAATCCGCATCGTAGACGGATTCAGTTTTACCCACCCCTGTATTTCTAGGTTCACGATAACCATAAGAATAAACAGAACCAGACCATGATTGAGTTTTCGGTTCTTGCGGGGATTCGTAATCAATCGGTTTTTGCGGTATATCATCATTCTTAGATAAGGGTTCCTGCTCTTCCTCATCCCCCCAATCATCATCACCACTTTGACTGCTAAGGCCATCGCCAACTTCCACCCAATCATCATCAATGTCTTCATTTGGACTTGTAACCCCTACATTTTCCCCACCAATCTCACTTTTTGGGGTGCTAAATGAACCCACCCCTGCATTGAAATTAGGAGAGAAAGCTTGAGAAATTTCCTGCACAAATGTCTTTACATTGTACTTACTTGGGGTTTCATTCTCACTCCGCTGGGAATAACTTACCTCAGTTTCCTTAGTTTGCCAACTAGCAACAGAAGGATCTAAATCAGGCTTTCTGGGAGAAGGTGGAGGCGTTACTTGATTGGTACCGCCAGAGAAACTATCTGGACTTCTGCGGCCTGCATTCCGAGTCCGCCATTCTTTTTCAGCTAAATAATTGGAGAAGGCCAACACACCAGAAATCAAAAATGATGTGGTTAATCCTGCGGCTAGACTAATCAGAATCCAGAGTGATAGGGGTAGAGTTTGCGATCGCATCCCTAAAAATACCAGCGATAACGAAAACGACACATTTTGTAGGACAAAAAGTGTCAGAACTCCCATAACTGTTAAAAATAATACAACGCGGGCGATAGACATTTTTTTTAATTGTTAGTGGTTAGTGGTTAGTGGTTAGTTGGTAATTGGTAATTGGTAATTGGTGATTGGTAATTGGTAATTGGTGATTGGTAATTGGTGATTTGTGATTGGTAATTGGTGATTTGTGATCGCTAATTACCTATCTACCCTGCTCCCCATCTCCCCCATCTTCCCCTCTCTTTCTCTTTCTCTAGTCCCTAGTCCTGAGCATCGTAGCCCCTTCTTTGGTAACAGTTAACAGTTAACTATTAACCATTTTAATCTTCTTTCCAGCGTTTGAGAGGAACGCAGTCAATATCCAACTGATCTAATGCACGAGCTACCACAAAATCCACCAAATCTTCAATTGTCTGAGGATTATGATACCAAGCAGGAACCGCTGGAACAATTCTAACTCCCACTTCTGCCAAAGCTGTCAAATTTCGGAGGTGAATTAAACTAAAAGGCGTTTCGCGAGGTACTAGCACCAATTTTCGCCCCTCCTTAAGCTGTACATCTGCCGCTCGTTCTAGCAAATCTGAACTCAACCCAGCCGCTAATTTTCCCACCGTACTCATACTACACGGTATCACAATCATTCCTAAAGTGCGAAACGAACCACTTGCAATATTAGCTCCTATATCTTGCCAAGGATGACAGCGGAGTTTTCCACTTTTTTCTTCTCCAGCTTGCTCTCGCCAAAATTCTTCCTGAAGACTGATTTCTGCTGGCATTTTAACATTTTGTTCGCTTTGCCAAACCATGTAAGTAGATTTAGAGGCGACAAGTTCTACAGCAAAATCTGCTTGTAATAGATATTTTATGGTTCTTACTGCATAAATTAATCCCGATGCACCAGTTATTCCTACGATTAAAGGCTTATGATTGTTCATTAGTTAGTTTTTATTTGTTAAATGCCGCATACTTGGTTACATTTTCGACAACTATAGCTAGGGGCTAGGGGTTTAATCAGGTGGATTTACTTAACAAATAACAGTTAACCGTTAACCGTTAACAAATAACAGTTAACAGTCAACCGTTAACAAATAACAGTTAACCGTTAACAGTTAACAAATAACAGTTAACCGTTAACAGTTAACCGTTAACAGTTAACCGTTAACAAATAACAGTTAACTAATCATCACTGTCATAAAAAGCCTCACTACCACCACCAACAGCTACTAAGTCAATTTGCTGGCGATAATAATCGACACTCTTGACTTGTACTTCTACGCGATCGCCTAGACGGTATTGATTGCGGTTTTTGCGGCCTACGAGAGTCTGCTGGCGCGATCGATACTCATACCAATCGTCCTTAAGCGAAGAAACATGAACCAGTCCCTCTACTCGTAGAGTTTCCTCATCTACTACAATCTCGATTTCCACAAAGAAACCGTAAGATTGTACGCCAGTAATCAAACCTTGGAAAGTTTGACCAGTGCGTTCCTTCATCAATCCAGTTTTATTGAGTCCCTCCAAGTCATTTTCTGCATCTTGGGCAACTCTTTCGCGTTCGCTTAAATGCACGACTACTGAGGCAAATTGAGCTTCAAATTCGTGATGAACTTCGGGGGGTAAAACATTCCAATTAATTTGGCCAGCGCAAGAGGAGTGGTGTAAATTCACTCTTTCCTTAGCGCGAGTAGTGCGGCGATCGCGTCCTTGTTCAAAGACGGCCTGTAACACTCGCAAATTTAACAAATCCGCATAGCGGGATAGTGGCGAGGCGCAATGAACGTAACCTTCAGTCAGCGCTAAACCAAAATGAGGTTTGGGTGCAGTGCTGTAAACCGCAGGCTTCAAAGTATCCTCCAATAAATATGAGAGCACTCTCTCGGCCTTCGATCGCGCAAACTGATCGGTAAATCGCTGGAAGTCTAAGGGGTACACTTCCTCTTCGTTTTCCATATACAAATCGCAGCCCAAATTGCTCGAAAGCTTCACCAATTCCAGCACATCTGCGGGGTCAGGAATCGGCTGGACGCGATAAATTCCGGGTACTCCCAAAGCTTGTAAATGGGTAGCGATAGCTTGGTTTGCCAGTACAACTAATTGAGCTGCTGCTGACTGAATGGGAGTGCTATTATTCACCGTAAAAGCTCCTAGTTCTCCCTCATCGTCGTAGTGGCAAGTAGTATCTGGCAGGTTTAATTCAAAAGCTCCTCGGTTTCTACGCTGAGATTTGGCTGCATTGCTGGCGGCTGCGAGTTCGTTGAGGAAAGGTTGCAAGATGAAACATTCAGGATGAATTGATTCATCGGGTGCAGAGTCGAGAATTGTTTGTGCTTCTCTGTAAGTGAGGCGAGAGTCAACTTGAATAACGCTGGGTTGAATTTCGTACTCTACTAATTCCCCGGATTGGTTGAGGGTGAGTAATATGCTCACAGCTAGGCGTTCTTGTTCGGGTAGCAGAGAGCAACGATCGCTCGATATTCCTGTTGGTAACATCGGCACAACCATTTTAGCTAAATGTACTGAGTTACCCCGCTTGCGAGCTTCGCGATCGATCGGTGAGTCGGGACGCACGTACTCAGTTGCATCCGCGATGTGAACTCCTACCCGCCACTGGCCGGACTTACTAGCTTCGAGAGTAAAAGCGTGTTCGATACAGTTTTGAACAGTAGAGGGAGTATTTGGCTGCTCTGAATTTTGAGTGTCAGCTTCTGAGTCAAAGCTCAAAATTGAGAACTCAGAACTGTCAAAACCAACTGTTAATAAGCCGCGTAAATCTAACCGCTTTTTGAGTTCGGTTTTTTTCAGCTTAGTAGGCAAAGTTTCAACTGCTCTAAACACGACGGCGGGGAAAGAGCGAGGTAGGTCGTGTTTGCAGCAAACTATATCGAGATCGTCGGCGGCTTCAGCGTCAGAACCTAGTACCTGAACGACTTTGCCCACTGGTCTATGGCTACCTAGAGGGTAGCGCAGGACTTCCACATGAACTAGGTGATCGATCGCTTCTTGGAGGTTAACGCCATTAGAGAGGAGTTCGAGTTCAAATAGCAAGCGATCGTCTAAGGGAACTGCTCTATAACCGATGCGTCCGGTGGGACTGCTGGTTTGCTTGACTCGCGCTAATACCGAAGGGTTGGCGCGTTCTAAAATTAACTGTACTTCTCCTTCTGGGGAGCGCCGACGACTACCTTCTTTGATGATTTTTACTAAGACGCGATCGCCATTCCAAGCAGTTGATAGGTGGCTTTCTCGGACGTAAACATCCTCTGAACCTTCGGTATCCTGAATGGCAAAACAAAATCCTTTGCTGGAACAGCGAAGTTTTGCCTCTACTACGTCTTCTTCCACTAATCGACGATATCTGCCTTTGTCTTTGACTAAAATGCCAATTTTCTCTAAGGCATCTAAAGCGATCTGAAGTTTTGCTTGACTCGTCAAATCGTTACAGTCGAGTTTTTTCTCCAGAGCTTTCGGGGCAACTAATTTGTCATCTGTGAAATTTGCCAGCAGTGCAGCGATAGAAAATTCCATGTAGCGCTTAATCCTTTTTGTCTGAATTTGGCGATTTCGACCGCGCAATCCCCTGCCAGCTTTAGTTCCCTTGTACTGTTAACGGTTAACTGTTAACTGTTAACTGTTAACGGTTAACTTGACGCTTAGGCTCATACACAGGAGGTAGGGGAGGATGGTAGAGATGGGGAGGGGGGAGATGGGGAGATAGGGGAGATGAGGAGGATGGGGGAGAATTTCTACTCTTCAAACTCGAAACTGATGCACAGCGAAGCGTTGCGAGGAACGAAGCTTGCCTGTAGCAATCTCTCAAAACTCCCATATCTCGATCGTCTCCCCTATCTTCTCATCTCCCCCATCTCCCCATTTCCCCTGTTCTCTCGGACTTAGAGCAATTGGTGAACAGAGTAAGTGCAGGTACGCAAAGCCTCTACCTTTACTGCTTTTACCTAATTGCTATGCCATTTCCGAGCTTTGTAGAAATGACGCTCGATGCCTATTAGCTTAAAACGCGGGGTGTGGGGTGGGAGTTGAGTGGGGTGAAGGTCGCGCGGATGATTAACCTTTAATTTTATTGTATGTTCACTGTAGCAACTTAGTTTATTAAATTTACAATGCTTCTGTGAGTATGGGGGATGGGAAGGTGGCTAGTAATTTTTTGAAGGGCAGTTTGAACAAATGGGCGATCGCACGCGATCGCTTTCCCTCGGTTCATGGTCTGCGATCGCCTATAATTTTTTCTAGGCAAGGGTTATAGGTATTAAGTTTTACGCGGTGAGAAGGCTGAACCGTTGTGGGTTTTAAAGGTGCGATCGCGCTAGCGCTCAGGCTAAAAGTTGATGTACCTTGATTCATTAAGGGGTGGGAGGTTGCGATCGCGCTTCTTCCGGTTGCTGAGAAATCGCTACTTCTGGAGTTTGGGAACTACCTAAAATTAATCTAACAGTACCGGCGAGTACACTTTTTGGATGAGACTGAATATATCGCAGAGAGAGTGATGCGATCGCCACTCCCACTAAACCCCCGCCTAAGCTGAATAGCAGGGATAGTGTTAAGTGATGCGGCGGATTTAGGCTAAAAGCAGGCTGGAAGCGAACGGGAATTAAGGTAAAGTTTTGGTCTGGTTTCTCTTCAAAGAGATAAGGTGATGCAGTAGCGGCAACTCCTGCAAAACCTATGCCTACACCGACAATCGCAATGGTATTTTGTAATTGGCGATCGCGCTTTTTTTCTTTTTGTTCATTAGCTTGTAAGGTTTGTTGTAAAACGCGATCTCGATCTTTTTCTCTGAGTTCTGATGCGCGATCGCTTTCTGCTTGATCGATTTCTACTAAGCCGCGTATACTGGAAATAGCCTGATCTAGTAATTGAGCACCGGGTTTAGAGTAGTTTAAATCAGCTTTAATTTGCAGTCTAAAAGTTTGGCTTTCTCGTTCAGCAAAGCGACTAAATAAATCCAGGCGATCGCTAGTTTCAACTTGCAGACGTTTGAGGATGAGTTCGTAATTTCTGATATGAATATCGATCGTATTCAAAGTATCTTCAAGATTACGCACCTTGAAAGTATATGTAGGAACAGTTTTTAAGATTTCTTTGAGTTGATTTTTTAACACCTCCAAATCTAAAAGCTCTGGTAATTTTGATTTGCTTTCAATTTCTTCTCGGATTAATTTATCCAGTTCATCGGCATATTTTCTACTTTGTTGAAAAACATTGGTGATTTTATGATAGTATAAAAACAGTTCTGGCAAGTCCCAATATATTTCCTGAATTTGTTTGGGAGTGGACTCGGCAAAATAGAAAAGCACAAGATAGCGATTTTGCGATATTTTAGGTTGGCTAAACTCTAAAATATAACTCTCTAAAAAATGTTCGGCTTGATAAAAATCAGGACAATAACCAAGTAATTGCTTTAGCAAATCTTCGGCGTTAGTTCTTAATGCTTCTGCTTTATTTGGTTTGGATTGAGACAAAAAAGCCGTAATTAATAAAGTTTCTCCAATAAAATGCGGGTCATTTTTTAGAGTTAAGCATTGATTTGGGTTAAATTCGCCAACCTCACTTAATTTTACGCTATCAAAACCTTCAGCTTGCGGACGATAAATATTAATTAATAAAGCATAGTTATCGCTAAGTTTTTTGGGATACACCAATAACCGATATAACGGTTTCGGCTGAATTGAATTTTGGTTTTTCTCTTGACTTGAAAGCAAAAAGTATTGTCGCTTACCTTTTTTTTGGCTATCTAGTAAGTCGTAATTGTCTGACCTTGGAAAATCTTCGCGAAGTTCAGGGAATGACTTAGAAAAATCCAACTTTGAACTAAAATTATCTTTTAGTGATTTTTCATACTTGCGCTTAAAATTGTGCGGAGATTCTTTAATTAGTTCTTGGGAATCTAAATATGAGCCAGATTGCAGAGTGAAGGCAAACAAGCTAACATTTAAGGCGTAATAAACAGGCTCAGGTTCATTTAACATCGCGATTAATCTTCGGAAGTATTCTGTAAATTGTCGTCTTGATTTTCCTGAATTATTTTTTGTATTTTATCCCGATTCCGAATAATATCGGCTTCACCTGAAGGGGGTGCAGGATCGATCTCTGAGTTTTCGTCTTCAACCATATCACAGCGAACTTTTTTCCAATCTTTTTGGTTAAATATTCGATTAATTTCTGGATATTTTTCGCACCAATCAAGAATTACTTCAGCAATTTGATGGGGTTTATCAATAGTCTGCAAAATTAGATCGAGTTGTTTCAAATCTTGCCAAGCTTTCTCATCAATTAACTCGCTTTTTCCTTTGGCGCGTTCCACTTCCAACAAGGTTAAAAAGTCGAGAATAGTTTGCGAAGCATTAAAAAAAGGTTCCATATTTTTTAGTTATTCCGATTGAATTTGATTCCGTAGGGGCGGGTTCGCCAAGATATTTGATAATCATCGACAAATATTATAAACCCGCCCCGCCCACACGACAATCTATTGAAATTGATCCCGCCCCCATTACAATCTATTGAAATTGAGTTAACAGCCAACTACAAACTTGACTTTGAGGACTCGTGCGAGTTTGACTTAAAGCCGATTCTAGCACAGACAAGTTTAAACCGGGTAAAACTTGGGATTCTCTAATCCGATGACTTCCCAGGGAATCGATGGCAAAGGCTAAAATTTGGGCGGTATTGACATCAACTATCCAGTATTCTTTAACTTTTAAATCTTCGTACAAAAGGCGTTTTTCTCCCTTATCGTCAGAGATAGAACTTCTGGCGATTTCAATTACTAAATCTGGAGGCGGAAAATTGTCTAAATTAATAATACCTGTTCCCCAAGCAATAACTTGGGCATTATCGCCAATATAGCAAGAGAAATCGGGTTGACATTCTTGAATTTGCGGATGGCGATAGGTACAGTTATCTTTGCCATTCAGGATAATTCCTTTGAGACTGGCATAGAGACAAACGGCAAAAATGATAATACTATGGTCGCTAGCGTGTTCGTTGGTGACGGGTGACATTTCGAGTCGGAATCTGCCTTTATAATAATAGGTTTTTGCTGTCGCACAGTCAAGACTATCGGCAGTTTCGAGATAGTCAGACCAGGTGGCTGTCACCCAGGTATCTGTGGGAATTTGGGTTAGGGAAATAGTCATATTTATAAACCAATAGCACAAAAAGCAGCCCAATATTGGGGGTTAGCAAAGGGTTGGAGATTGGGAAAAGAACGACGGATGTAAATATTGAGGTCGGCAACTAAATTTTCATCCATTTTTACCTCATTTTTCAACCAGGTTAAAAAGTCGGTTCGCGCAACCTTTCTTAGCCAATTCTGTGCGGCCTGTAAAGCTTGACAAACTGACAACTCCTCATCTCTCAAATTTTGATAAAACCGAATCATCAGAAAAGCTGTAGAAAAATCACTGACAGACCATAAACTACTGACCACATTACCAGCACCGGCATAGAGAAAACCACTCGCTAAACCGATATATTCATCGGTGTCAACTCTACTTACTAATCCAGTTTCGCAGGCCGAAAGGCTGACAAGGCGACACAAAGGTAAATTGAGACTAGCGAAAATTTCCTTAAGTGTTAAACATTGAGTCTCAATCCGAAAGCGACGACCATCGCGTAAAGTCAGATAGCGGTTTTGATTTTCTTCCCCTTCCCCTTCTTTCCCTTCTTCTTCTTGCCCCCCCTTATTTCTTGCCCCCCCCTTACCAAGGGGGGTTGGGGGGTTTCTAAAGAGATTTGCTGCGGTAAATCTCCAGCTAAAACTAATGCCGAATCCAGCGGATTAAGGGAGTTGAAACTGCCATGACAAGAAAAATGGGCGTAGTAGGAATCAGTTAATTTTTTGAGAGTTGCTTCGGAGTTAAAAGCGATTTTAGTCGCATCGCGGCGCTTCAAAATGTGGGCGTGAGGGTTGAAGGCGCGGGAAATCTCTTCAACTTCAATTTCAGTGTAGCGCAGGTCTTCCGTAGGATTTTGGATGGCGAATAAGGGGAAAATATCATTGATTGGCGGGCGTTGCCGTTGATGCAAACGTTCGAGAAATTGGCTGCTGGGGGCGTATTGGATGCCGTTGGTATAGAGGTCTAGCAAATAGCCGGTTTTGGTTTCGCTGTTTGGTAAGTTTCGGGTTGCTGATAAGGCGTGAAGCGGTAACAGGTGTAAATCGCGGTGGGGGATGAGGATGAGTTTTTCGATGGTTGGGGGCAATTGGGCAAGTATTTGGTTGAGATGCAGAGATGCGGCTAGGGTGATGAGGCGTTGGCTGAGGGCATTGCCCCAGGTAGATTTGTTGTAG
>NZ_CACA01000181.1:0-25121 GCF_000180455.1 Kamptonema sp. PCC 6506 | reverse complement strand
TCGCTAATGGTTATACGAATTGCTACCCCTTGATGCCTGTGATAGCTGGGGTGCTAATTGCTAATTAAGCGATATAGCAATCCTAAATCATTTGTGAACTTCTTACTCCCTCCCCTTAGCAAGGGGAGGGTTGGGGTGGGGTAAAAAATTTACGGTTCATTTAGGATTGCTATAGTTATTGGCTAGTGATTAGCACTTAACATCAAAACTACTAACCACTAATCACTAACCACTAACCACTAACAATTACTCATCTTTGAGTACGCTTACAAACTCCCACTTGCCATCTTTAACCACATTTCCCGACATCGTAGTAATGCTAGTGTCACCATTAGCGTCAAAACTCCAATTACCGAGTAACCCATTAAAGTCTTTAGTTGCCATCACTGCATCGCGGATAGCAGCCCGGTCATTTTTGCAGACTTGATTAATCGCATTCATAACCACTTTAGCGGACTCGTAGCTATAAGCAGCATAAGCTTCTGGTTCAGAATTGTATTTTTGCTTGTAACTTTCGTACCAAGTTTGTCCTGCACCAGTCAATTCTTTTGCTGGGACTCCTCCAAAAGTGGCATAAACTCCTTCAGCATCTTTACCAGCAGCATCAATTAATGCTTTCTCATAAGTACCGTCAGGCCCCATGAACTTGACTGTATCAGCAGTCATCCCAACGTTTCTCATGTCCTTAATCAACTGTCCGGCGTTATTCTGAGTAATGCCACCAAAGTAAATCAAATCTGGGCCCAAAGCCTTAATCTTAGTCATCAAAGCTTTATAATCAGCAGCTTGCCTGTCAATTCCTTCACGTCCGAGCACTTCTAAGCCAATTTCTTTGCTAGTTTTCTCGAAAATATCTCCCAAGCCTTTGCCATAAAGTTCTTGGTCATCGAGAATATAGACTTTTTGCACTCCTAAAGATTTAGCCCACTTAGCACCGACGCTTCCTTGGAGGTCATCAGCAGGTACTACACGAACGTAGTTGCGTTTGCCATTCGGGTAATAAACGTTAGGTTCCTGGGCTGTACCCTTCCCTGGTTTAGTCAAGCCGGGATAGGTATTAGCGGGACTAACCATTACTAAGTTAGCTTGGTTGAGAATGGGAATGGACAGCTTAGCTGCACCAGAGTTGAAGTGACCGATAACTGCGACCACACTACCGTCAGCAACGGCTTTGTTAGCATTTGCCGTCACCTGTGCGGGGTCCCATTTTCCTGTCGCTGCGGTAGCATCATCGAGTTGCTCAAATTGGACCTTCAGTTTACCCTCGCAAGCGGTTGAGTTTGCCTCGTCCACGACTTGCTTAATACCGTTGACCATCGTTTGAGTCTGACCCTGAGAACTGCCCGTCATGGGCAGCATGGAAACTATTTTGAGAGTATTAGGATCGGCGGGGCTACTGACTGCTACGGGAGTAGCGACGGGACTCTCCAAGGGGCTGGGGCTGGAAGTTGAGGCGGAAGGGGCTTGAGGACTCTGACAGCTAGCACAGAGTGAGGCTACACCTGCTGCCCAGATGAGTTTTTTCAGGGTGGGGGAAGGTAAGCCTAGAAGGGTTTTTGGGGTTGCGATCGCATTTGTGTCCCTAGACTTCCCTGAGTTGGGGGCTTGGTTCTTTTGTTGTTTGAGTTTTTCCATTTTTTGTTTCACAGACAACTTTTACTATAGGTTGTGGGGTTAATCGCCCTATTGCTGAAATAGTATCGCACACAAAGTTTCATTTCCTAAAGACGAAGGCTAAAGATATCAGGACTTTGGCACCCAACCACAGAAACCGGGTTTCGACTTTCGCTCAACCAACAGGTTTTTTGACGAAAATACTTCGCCCTTATCCACAGATTCTCTCAAAAACCCGGTTTCTGGGAATACCTGCGTAAGTCCTAATTTTATGCAATCTTAGGCAGTCGGACATATGCAAAACTATCCTTAACGCCGCCAACGGGCGCGGTTGTTTAGACCAGGCCCGTTGGCGGCGTTACATAGTGCGTAAGTCCCAGCAGTGAAACCCAAACTCAAGGTTGTAGCAAGACTTTCGAGAATTGGTGTTAGCAGGAACGCTAATTATTCTTCTTCTTCAACTTCTCTGACGTGAAATCTTCGTAATAAGAACGCTCAGTGTTGACATCCCACAAATCGTGATTATCCCCGAAAATATTTCTCACTGCCAAAATCCCAGTCAGCATGGAATGATCTTGATTGTTATATCTGTGCATTCCGTTGCGACCAATAGTTTGCAAGTTCTCAAATTTGGTAAGAAAACCTTGAATCACTTCCAAATGTTGGCGATACTCGCTATCATAAACGGGGTAAGCTTTTGGTTGACGAATCACGACTCCATCTTCGACATCACTAGCTTTGGCTAAATTCAAACACTCTAGCTCGCGAGCTGCCAATTCGATCAGATCCTTATCTGCCATGTTCCAGATTTCATCACCTTCGTCACAGAAATATTCCATTCCCAAACAAGTTTTGCTCAAGTCGGGAACCATCTCAGGACTCCAATTCTTGAAGTTTTGAATCCGCCCCACTTTCACATCGGGAGTGTGAATATATATCCAATTGTCAGGAAATAAATCGCGCTGATTTACAACCAGGGAGACAATCATGAAAGCACGATAGTTAAGGGATCGCGCTGCATGAATGACTTCTTCGGGGGGCTGAGGTTCCATGCGATTAAGCAGGGCCGATACGGGCATACTGGAAATAAAGTTATCGCCAGAGAATTCTAATATTTTTCCATCTTGCTCTGCGGCGATGCTCTTAATCCGATATCCATCTCGCTCAATCCGAATTACTCCTGTATTGAGTTCTACTTTCCCCCCTTTTTCCTCTACAAGTTCTGTAAACCGCTCCCACATCATCCCCGGCCCTAAGCGGGGATAATCAAATTCTTTAATCAATGTTTTAGTATCATTACTACCAAAAAGAGCATTAATTATAGCTGTTGTCAGCGACAGTCCTTTAATCCGCTGCGCTGCCCAGTCTGCTTGAATCTGATTGCAAGGAATCCCCCAAACTTTCTCAGTATAAGTCTTAAAAAATGTCTTATACAAACGTTCGCCAAAGCGATTAGTCACCCACTGCTCGAAAGTTTCTTCTTCAGGAAGTGGCTGCATTCTAATTTTAAAGTAGCTCAACAAAATCAATAGACTTTCGATAATGCCAAGGTTAGATAAAGTATTGAAGGCGCTGAGGGGATAGTTAAAAAATCTGCCTCCGTAGTAAATCCGCGATAGGCGGGGTACTTTAATAAAATCTTTTGCTAGTACCTCCATCCAGAGCTGCTGGACAGCTTCAACTTTAGTGTAAAATCGGTGGCCGCCGATATCAAAACGATAACCTTTGTAGGTTTCCGTGCGGGCGATTCCACCAACTTTATCACCTTTTTCTAGCACCAGAGGTGCTACGCCTTGTTTAACCAGTTCGTAAGCAGCGGTTAAACCTGCGGGGCCAGCGCCGGTGATGATGACAGGGTAATGCTCCAACTTAGAGTACCTCCAGGTTTACTTTTGTCTTCTAGGATTTCTAGAAAACGGCTCTGCTCAAAATTCCGGTAGATGCTATTCCCAAAACAACATCCTACAACAATTCGCGGATTTGGGCGGGGATTTATGAGTGCGATCGCACACCTCCATCATTATTACTGAGCCGATGCTGGAGAGCCAACCTTAAAAAGGCCCCCTTTCTGGGATAGATGTCTTACAGTGCCGATCGCAAAAGCCAGTCCACTGTAAAGATAATACAGCCAGTGCCAAGGAATAGTCTTGAGTGCAAACCAGAGCCCCTGTTTACGGGCAAAGAAGCGGTAAAGTGGCGCATTTAGCCAGAAAAGCAATAGAGCGAACACTATTGCTACTAGCAAAAACCCAACCCAAAGCCATGCTAGAGCCAAACATCCCACTAACCCATAAGCTAACATCGCGCTGATTCGGCTAGAAACTTGCAGGTTAAGGTCATTATTCAATCTGCGATCGCGCAAAATCAATTCAGTCCAAGGTAGTGCCCGGTAGAAAAAGTCAGCTTTCAGCAGAGAAACAGCTTCCCAGCGTTTTAAATGTTTTACTTGTAACGTCTTACACAATCGAATCCGATAACCCGCCGCCTTCAGTCGATACCCCAGCTCAATATCTTCAATCGAAGGCCGACGGTAAATCTCATTAAAGCCACCCACAGCCAAAAAAATCTCTCGGCGGATAGCCCCGCAAGCACCCCAAAATGTGGACGCTTCCTCGCAGCCAGTTTGGTGAACGTAGTGATGCAGCAAGTTTCGGTACTGAGATAAGAAATTAGGCGAACCAGGAGCATCATCATAAGAACCAATCATCGCAGCTAAGTACGGATTCCCCTGGAAAATCTTCATCACATAACCTATAGCCTCTGGACAGATAGCAACATCTGCATCTACAAAAAACAGAATATCTCCCTGAGCTGCCAGTGCCCCCAGATTCCGAGCCTGGGCCGGGCCACCAGATTCGGGAATTCTAATTACTTTTGCGCCGTATTCCCTGGCTAAACGCCAGGAACCATCCGTATCACCATCTGCCACTACAATAATTTCGGTAGCTCTTGGTAAGGCTTCCGCCAATTTGGACAGACAGGTGCGGAAGTATGCGCCCCCATTGTGAACTGGGATAATAACTGAGACGGTCAACTCATTGTGATCAAGCATTACCTAAACTGTTTAAATTAAATTGCCAAAATGTACTTGAGTTTTACAGATGCTACTTTACAACGGGTAAAGTCTGTTTATTTTTGAGGGAGAACCATTAAGCTTGTGTCCTCAAATACATAATTTTTGTTAATCTTCGTAATTGCCTTGCGTTGATTTCTACTTGTATTCTAGTAAACATTTTATTGACAGTGCTATTGTTTCCAGGGCATCTTTACCAATTCTTTAATTATTTGGTTACTTTGATAAACTTCCCAAAACGTTGAGCCTGCTTTTAGTTTAACATTCATGCACCACACAAAATTTTTATCCAAGTATGCTGGTCAAGTATAGTATAATACTTTTTCTTTGCGCTCTCAGCTTAGAGTACCCAGATCCGACTTGCCAGTTTCACCCTTGACGCGAAATGGCATTTAGATATATTAGGTTCAGTAGAGAGTCGAACCCAAACCACTCTCAGATAACTACCCTAGATATGGATATCTCTAAAAATGATTTGGCATTGCCTTTAGTTTCAGTTATTATACCAGCCTATAATGCTGAAGTTTTTATTGAAAAAACGCTCTTGTCTGTCTTATCTCAAACTTATGATAATATTGAGGTTGTGGTCGTTGATGATGGCTCTAGCGATCGCACTGCGGAAATAGTCAAATCTTTTACTCAACAAGATCGGCGCATTATCTTTCTGCAACAGTCTAATGCCGGAGTTGCAGCGGCTCGAAATTTAGCTATTGAAAAATCCAGTGGCGAATATATTGCACCCATTGATGCGGATGATATTTGGTATCCTCAAAACCTGGAAAAACAAGTGCAGTGTATGTTAAATTCTGAGCCATCGGTAGGATTAGTTTATTCTTGGTCGCTAGATATCGATCGAGAAGAATTACTAACAGGAGGATTCTACAATTCTACCATAGAAGGAGAAGTATACAAACCTCTAATTTATAAATATTTTATAGGCAATGCTAGCTCCTCCCTAATTCGCCGTGTTTGTTTAGAGAAAGTCGGCGGTTACAACTGTCAATTGAAAGCAGAAAATGCTCAAGGCTGTGAAGACTGGGATCTTTATCTCCGCATTGCGGAATATTATCAATTTAAAGTTGTTCCAGAGTTTCTAGTCGGCTATCGCCAGATTACTAGCAGTATGTCTTCCAACTGTGCAGAAATGGCAAAGTCTCACGCTTTAATTATGGCAGATATCCGGCAGCGTCACCCTGAGATTGTCCCTAGTATTTATAATTGGTCTAGCAGTAAATTTTATATCTACTTTGCCTCTAAAAATAAGCAAAGCAAGAATTATAAAAGTACCTTAGTTTGGCTATATAAAGCTTTGAAAGCAGATTGGCTAATGACTATTTTACATCATAACTTTTATCTGCTAACAATTGACAGTATATTAAAACTTATAACTCAATCATTTCTGCCTCAATTTGTAGAGAAATCTGATTCAGAAATAGAATTAGATTCAGCCTCAAACTCAAATAGCTCAGGGATGACAATTGCCGATATTGAGCGGCGAATGAGCATACACAAACTATTGCCATCCCAAGTTTATGAAAGAATTCGGTTAAAGAGATTGGGAAACGATATAGCTAGGGACTAGGGACTAGGGAAGAGGGAAGAGGTTACGACCTAAGAGATTATGGACTAAAGGTAACAGTTGTACTTGCCCTAATCGCCCTGGCGGTTGCTATAACAGTAAAAGAGCGATCGCGATTTAGCTAGGATAATTCACGTAATCCCTATTATGTCACTTTGGTCAGAGAAAAAGGCTTTCGCCTTGAGATCGCTGGATTTTAGCCATTCTCAATAATTTATGCAACGCCCGGCGAAAGCCTTACAAACCAGTAGTTCCAGAAAATTCTCTGCCGAGAGTGACATAATAGGGATTGTATTGCCTGTTATCGGGCACCAGAAGCGTTTCCAATTGTAAATTTTGGACATATTATAAAATTAATAAATTTAGTCAGCTAATTTTTCGGTGGCTCACACTTATACCATGATACAATTAATCAACTTGTTCTGAAATCCACTGAAGATAGGCCGGATTACCAGCCACAATAGGAAGAGCTATTATTTCCGGAACTTCATAAGAATGGAGTTGACGCACCTTTGTTGCTAATACATCAAACTTGGCTAAATCAGTTTTAATAATTAGCTGCCATTCTGACTCTGAATTAATCTCGCCTTGCCAAGTATAGATCGAGTGGATTTGCGTGAAACTAACACAAGCCGCTAGCTGACTTTCAACTAAAGCCTTAGCGATCGCTTCCGCTTCCACCCGCGAACTGGCTGTCACCAGTACCACCCCGTAATTAATGCTGGTCATTTGTCAATTATAACTTAGCTACCTAACCAATTGTAGACAATTGTAGAATTAACTTTCCCAAAAATAACTTAAGTCTTGCTAAAGATTTTCCCCAGAGCTGCACCTACTACTCTAAAATAATTGAGTTGGGAAATAGTAGGCAGTTGACGATGCTCGCAGCGGTACTTTACGGTCAAGAAGATTTACGGCTAGAAACGGTTGCTGACCCCTCACCAGCGGCGGGTGAAGTCGTAATCCGAGTAGCGACGGCGACAACTTGCGGCACAGATTTGAAGGTTTGGCGGCGGGGAGGACACGCGAAAATGCTACGGCCTCCAACGCTATTTGGTCACGAAGCGGCGGGGCAAATAGTGGCAATTGGAGAAGGTGTGAAAGGTTGGGAGATAGGCGATCGCGTGGTTGCTAATAATTCTGCTCCCTGCATGAAATGTTTCTTTTGTCAACGCGAAGAATATTCTCTCTGTCCGCATTTGACGTGGAATAATGGCACTTTTGCAGAGTATTTAAAGATTCCAGCCCCAATTGTCGAGCATAATTTGCTACCAATTCCTAATGATTTACCGGAGGCTTTAGCCTCAATGACTGAACCTTTAGCCTGCGTATTACACGGGATTGCTAGGTCAAATGTGAAAGAAGGCGATCGCATTTTAGTCTTAGGAGATGGAGCAATTGGACTGATGTTTGTGGCGGTACTCGGTCAGTTGAAGGAAGAGGGAAGAAGGAAGAAGGAAGAAGGAAGAGGGAAGGAAGAAAACGGAAATTTTGTATTTCCTGATGGGGAAGTTTTCTTATTTGGTGGTAACAATAATCGGCTGGAAATTGGCAAACAATTAGGTGCAGCGAAGGTGTTTAATTATCACCAGATAACGGATATATCTGCGGTGGTGAAAGAATTAACAGATGGTTGGGGTGCAGATACGGTAATTGAATGTACAGGTGTCCCTTCTGTTTGGGAAACTGCGATCGCTTGTGCTCGTCCGGGTGCAACTGTAAATTTATTTGGTGGTTGTCCTAAAGATACAGCGATCGCATTAAGTACAGAGCAATTACACTATAGTGAATTAACGCTAAAAGGAGTTTTTCACAATACGCCAAAATACGTTAGAGAGGCATTATCTCTATTAGCAACGCGGAGGATTCCATTTGAATTATTTGTGAGCGATCGTCAGCCTTTAAAAGATTTAGAACAAGTATTTCAAGATATGCGCGATCGCAAAGTAATCAAAGTAGCAATTGAACCTAATTGTTAACAGTTAACAGTTAACGGTTAACAATTAACAGTTGCTACTGCCAGACTCCCGAAAAGATATTTTTAACTGCGATCGCAATCCGCTTCACATCTTCCTTTAAAACTGGGGGCCAAGCAATACCGCTGCGGCTTCCGGCTTCAAATTGCCGCACGCTTTCAACGGCAAATAAATGCAGTGCATAAACTAACTGCCGATCCAGCATTGGGGATTCTTGCAAAGTATCAAAAACAATTTTTAGAGCCAATAATATATTAGTCACTTGTCCGGGAATTGGTGCATTCCCTTGTTTAAGACGGCTCAAAAAAGCATCAGGATTTCGTTGAGTTTCAAGAGCAGTACCCTGATCGATCAGAAAATTGCGAGCTGTTTTATAATCCATTAGAAGTGCGATCGCGACTCTAACATTATATCACTCGCAGCACGACGACATTTAGACCGATTACTTGCTAATCTACCAATAGCTGGAACTGGCTATGTAGTCGCAGCGTGGGCACGGTCAGCCCTACTTACAGGCTATTAACCAGCGTCCGATCTTAGATTTGAAAAGTCGTGTTTTTTGAGGCGTTCAATCTCTATGAAGATCATGAGCTTATCACCATCGTGCCAAGACCAATCTAATTCGTCATTGGAATTAGCTGTAAATAGCGAAATCCACTCTGCTCCCGGAGTTGGATCGTATGCAAGGCTACAATGCGATGGATATCCGAGAAGATAGTCTTCACTGTGGTGTAAAGCATTCCGAAGATCGCGATAAGATGCACATAGCTCATCTGTATGAAATGACCACTCGTCAACTTGATATTCGTCAAAAGGGAGATCGAATGTCTGTCTAAATGTGATTGTGCAGCTAGAGCCTCTTGCAACCGAATCAGGCGATACATTAGGAACAAGTTTTGTTATATCAGTAAAGAATTCTGCATGAATATAGCCCGGATCTCCCCAAAAAAGATCGCTTTCACCATCAGGATCATCAGCGACGAAAAGGCTTAATAGTCCGCACTCAGGCAAACCAGCATTAACTTGTGGAATTTCTGCAAAGTTAAACTGGCCAAGGAAGCGGTAAAGTCCGAGATGGTGAGTTGGCCACTCGAATCCTTCTGGCAAATCAGGCGAACCACCATAACGACTTCCACCCAAGCTAATCCCAGAGTCAGACCGCATAATATCTATCGTGGTGCGGAGAAGACGACATAAATAGTCTTGGTGTAGTGCGATCGGTGTTAGCTCAAACATCTGCAAGAAGTTTGTTATGTCCATTTTTACTCAATTTTATAATCCATTAGAAGTGCGATCGCTATTCTGCGGTTATATTATTCTATTTCTAGTAACACTTTCAACACCCCAGGGCTTTGTGCTTTTTCAAAGGCGACAAGTCCTTCATCTAAGGGATAGCGACTGTGAATGAGATGTTTAACATCAACTTGATTTTGGGCTAACAACTGTAAGGCGGGTTTAAATGGGCCGCAGCGAGAACCGATTAGGGTAATTTCATCGACAACTAAGGCCGAAGCGTCGAAGCTGAGGGCTCCGGCGTAGGTACTTTTGAGGACGAGAGTTCCTCTGGGACGCAAGGCGCGACGTGCGATCGCAAACCCTTCTGGATTCCCAGTACACTCGATGGAGATGTCAAAATATCGGTCTTTCACGGCATCGGCAAAACCAGTTTTGATACCGCGATCTTCCAAGTTCCCTAATTTTTCGCGGTGTCGCCCAATAACCAACAGTTCGCAACCCGTGAGGGCAATGGTTTGGGCGACGAGTTGGCCGAGTTTGCCATCTCCGACGACTAAAACTTTATCCTCTGGACTGATGGGTACTTGTTGCTGAATTTCTAAAGCGGCGGCGACTGGTTCTGTGAAGGTTGCCGCATCGGTGGATACGCTATCGGGTACGGGGTGAAGGTTTGCGACTGGTAGAGTCAGGTATTCGGCAAAGGCCCCGTTACGGTTGACGATGCCCAAGACGGTGCGATTTTCGCAGTGGGTTGGTTGTTCGCTGAGGCAAAAACGGCACTTACCGCAGGCGGCGTTAATTTCGCCAACGACTCGTTTATTTACTAAGTCTGCGGGCCCTCGTTCGACAATGCCGACAAATTCGTGACCAAGGATACCTCGATAGGGGTAGTAGCCTCTGAGTAATTCTAAGTCTGTGTTGCAGATACCCGCCCGCAAAACTCGTACTAAGGCTTCTCCGGGTGGCGGTTCTGGGATGGGGAGGTTGGTGCAAAGTTGCAGTTGCTTGTTTTCTAGCCACAGTCCTTTCATCTCTTTTCCCGCTTTGGCTTTTTTCTATAGTTTATGGCATTTCCCCCTCTTCCTTCTTCCTTCTTCCTTCTTCCTTCTTCCTTCAATATGCTTAAACAAACAACAACACCCAAGCG
This sequence comes from Kamptonema sp. PCC 6506, assembly GCF_000180455.1. Classification (NCBI taxonomy): domain Bacteria; kingdom Bacillati; phylum Cyanobacteriota; class Cyanophyceae; order Oscillatoriales; family Microcoleaceae; genus Kamptonema; species Kamptonema sp. PCC 6506. The sequence continues at coordinate 14,496 of NZ_CACA01000181.1, read as the reverse complement.
TTACTTACTGAGTAATTTCCTCTAATTTGTATTTCGACGTGGAGTTAAACTAAATTCTAAGATTCAGTTTCATTGCTCCCTCATCAACATTTGAGGAAATATCAGACTTCGCGGTGAGTGTTGTTGTTGTTGGATGAGACAGATGTAAAGTTAAACAGCGCTTTTTACTCCTTATTCAAAAGTGAAACTTCAAGGTGTGAACTTCAAAGGTATGAGCTTTAAAGTATGAACTTCGCTGTGATATCTGTCGGGTGAAGCTTTTGTTTGCTTCATGTTATTAATCTAGCACCTTCTCTAAGAGATGCAAGTACCTGCAATGAAAGTTTACTTTTTGATAGATAACTACTAATTAAATGTAAACTTATTAGAACTTACGCATCAATCAGGCAACGCCGCCGACAGGCGAGGTCAGGATACCTTGTCTATTGGCGGTTGTGTCTATTAGTGACTGTATTGACAATGGGTAAGTGCTAATCAAGTAAGAAGATTAAATTATATAAATTGGATGAGATCGGTGGTGTGTGGCTGCGATCGCAAGGCAAAATACGATCATGAACAAACTTAAACTAACCAAACTCTACGCTTTGTCTCTAGGCTTGTTCCTATTCTGTAGCAGTCAAGCTTTGGCGGAAGTGACAGGGAACTTGCAACCGCAGCAGACATATACTAGCCAGGAGATTCTACAACAGTTGGCGGCGGCAAATGTCGTGTATCTGGGGGAAACTCACGACAGCCTCGAAGATCATCAAGCTCAACTGAAGATTATCAGAGAACTGTATCGGCAAAATCGCAAAGTTGCGATCGCACTGGAAATGTTTCAGCGTCCCTTTCAAGGTGCGATCGACCAATATTTAGCTGGTAAAATTACAGAAGCCGAATTAATCGAGCAAACCCAGTATAATCAAAGATGGGGATTTCCTTGGGAATATTACGCACCGATTTTGCGGTTTGCCAAGGAAAATCAACTGCCAGTATTAGCCTTGAATACACCCACAGAAGTAACGCGAAAAGTTGCCCGCGAAGGCTTAGAAAGTCTGACAGCAGAAGAAAAACAGCACATTCCCGCCCCCTCAGAAATTCGTACCGATAATGCTGAATATCGGCAAATATTGCTAGAGATTTATCAGCAACACGCCTCTGAGGGACATGGTTCTAGTGCTGGCTTCGATCGTTTTTTTCTAGCCCAAACCCTCTGGGATGAAACAATGGCAGAAACAATCGCTCAATTTATCACAGTTAAGCCTAATTATCAAGTAGTAGTGCTAGCAGGGAAAGGCCATATCGCCTATGGCTACGGCATTCCCAGCCGCGTCGCCAGACGTTTAAGTAGTAGAAAGTTACTGCAAAGATCGGTGCTGTTTTTTTCAGCCTCAGATAGCCTTTCGTCAACAGATCGACCTATTGCTGACTTCATCTGGCAGCACGCGGAATAGTACAATTTAACTGGAACCAAATACTAGGAACAACCAATGATAAACGCACCAAAAATCCTTGCTTTTGCCGGCAGTACCCGCGAAGCATCCTACAACAAACTGCTGGTCAAAATTGCGGCTTCTGGGGCTAGAGCCGCCAGTGCTGAAGTGACTTATGTCGATTTCCGGGATTTGCCGATGCCACTATTTGATGAAGATTTGGAGGCCAGAGAGGGAATGCCAGAAAATGCCCGGAAATTTAAGGAATTGATGATAGCACATCAGGGGTTTTTGATTGCTTCTCCTGAGTATAACAGTTCAGTTACTCCTGTTTTGAAAAATGCAATCGATTGGGCATCTCGTCCGCAGCCTGGCGAACCGGGGTTGGTGGCTTTTACTGACAAAGTAGCAGTAATTATGAGTGCTTCACCTGGGGCATTGGGCGGTTTGCGAGGGTTAGTTCATTTGCGCTCGATTTTGGGCAATATTAATGTGTTTGTGCTGCCAGATCAGAAGGCAGTTCCTAAAGCCTATGAAGCTTTTAATGCTGATGGTACGATGAAAGATCCGAAACAGCAGGAGTTGGTTGAGAATCTTGGTGCAAAGTTATCAAATGTGTTAGCGAAATTAATCGCTTGATGCGATATAAGTATGCAATAGAATCATTTTAGGATTACCAATAATGATTCTATGGCAACTATTTGAAGAAAAAATACGCTGAGAAGGCGAATTAAATGAAAATTAAAACTCATAGAACTTATGGATACTTTTGTGTAAGTCCCGTGAGTTTTAAATAATTAGGACTTACGCAGGGAGTCCCAGAAACCGGGTTTTTGAGAGAATCTATGGATAAGGGCGAAGTATTTTCGTCAAAAAACCCGGTTTCTTTGGTTGAGTGCGTAAGTCGTGTAATGGGATATAGATGCAAGTTGGAGAGGTTAAATGTAACTCAAACTTGATTAATAAGTAAATCCACCTAATTAAACATAAGATCGGGATGGCTAAAAAGCTGACTGTATAAACATTCTTCCTTCTCTCCTAGATAACTAAATCCTTCTTCCTTCTACTTAACATTCCCGTTAGCGTTCTCCGATTTGCTGTCGCCACATAGCGTAGTAAAGCCCCTTCTGATTCACCAGTTCATCGTGGTTTCCAGTCTCCACAATTCGACCTTTTTCCAAAACAAAAATCCGATCGGCGTGCATAATCGTAGACAATCGATGGGCAATCAAAATTGTAATTTGCTCTTTCAAGGCTGAAATTTCTTTAATTGTTTCAGTAATCTGTTCTTCGGTCAGAGAATCTAACGCAGATGTTGCCTCATCAAAAATCAACAGGCGTGGTTGACGGATCAGGGCGCGGGCAATAGAAATTCGCTGCCTTTCACCGCCCGATAATTTAACACCACTTTCACCAATTATTGTATTTATACCCTGTTCAGATCGGGTGAGTAAATTCTCACAGGATGCTTGTTTGAGTGCTGCAATAATTTCTGCATCGGTGGCATCAGGTTGGACAAATTGGAGGTTTTCCTTAATGGTGCCTGCAAATAAATGAGTTTCCTGGGTTACAAATCCAATTTGTCGCCGCACCTGATTGTAGCGAATATCTTTGGTAGAAATATCGTTATAAAATACTTCTCCGCTATTAGGTTGGTACAAGCCAACTAGCAATTTTACCAATGTTGATTTCCCCGACCCTGAAGGGCCAACAAAGGCAATTGTATCCCCCAGATTTGCCGCAAAAGAAATCCCATCCAGGGAATTTTCAGAGGCCCCCTGATATCGAAAGACAACGTTCAAGAAACTCAAACGATTCACCAGTCCAATCTCAATGGGTGATTCAGGTCGGCGTTCAATCGGTTTTTGCATCAGTTGATCGAAGTGCTGTAACGATGCTTCGGCTTCACGATAGGCGAGAATGATGTTACCCAATTCTTGCAGCGGCGCAAAAATAGAAACAGAAATAAATTGCATAGCAATTAACTCGCCTGTGCTCAACACATCTCGAAAAATGAGCCATAGTAGTGTGAATAAAATCGACAGCTTTAGCAAGCTAAGCGTCGTTCCCTGCAAAAATGATAAAAGCCGGATTTGTTTGACCTTCTCCATTTCCAGGGCAAATATTTTGACAGTTTGTCCTTGTAAACGCCGAATTTCTGGGAAGGTCAACCCTAAACTTTTGATCAGCTCAATGTTATGCAGCGACTCGGTAATAAACCCAGAACTTTTAGAAGTTTCGCGCATAATCGATCGCTGTTGACCTTTAATTTTTTGGCTCAAAAGTCCGGTTAATCCCCCTAAACCCAACACGCCAACTACAAATACGGGTACCAGTGCCCAGTGTTTAGTCACAGCATACCAAACCAAAAAAAACACTCCGACAATTGACGAAAACAGGATATTAATAAACGAATTTATAAAGCGTTCTGTGTCACTGCGAACCTTTAACAAAAGGGCTAGCGTTTCACCGCTTTGCTGGTTTTCAAATTCCTGATAGGTAAGCCTGAGTGTTTGTCGTAACCCGTCGTTAAATATCTGCGTGCCAAATTTTTGCACTACCAGCCGGGTCATGTATTCTTGTATAGCTTTGGTAAGTCGTGATAATACTGCAATAGCGACGGCGATTATCAACAGCACCAGCACCCCAGAGACTAGCTCTGCATCCGTTTTCGTTCGCCGTTGGGTGGCGTAATCATCAATGATTTTTCCAAAAATAATCGGGTCTACCAGTGCTAGAACCTGGCTGATACCTGCTAGTAATAACGATAGAACCGCAAGCCATTGATAAGGCTTTAGGTAATTCCAGAGAATACGCATTGACTTATCTGAATCATACTCCAGTAGGTTTTGAGAAGCTTTTGTTTCAGTGCATATTATAGCGTTTATTTATGTCCATATACTTATTAAATTTCGTTCCCTAAGAAAGAATAAGTTATAAGTTTTTAGCCCCTCATCAACGGCAAAAACACTGACTTCAATTCCTCCCGACTCACCACTAAAGTAGGATACGAGCGACTTCCATAATTCTTACCAACTTCCAAAGGAAAAATTGCCTCAGATTCCAAGGGTATCCAAACACCATCAGCCGCTTTTAAAATCACCCAACTCCCCGCAATATCCCAAATCTTCGGCGTAGCTTCTACCCCACCCAAAACCGCACCCGCCGCCACCGTTAAAAAATTGTAACTAGCCATTCCTAACATCCGAATTTTAGCAGGAATCTGAGGTGCAACTGCGATACTGCGCGAACAAATGTTAAAAAAGTGATTTGAAGTCAGCGCATCAGCACTAGAATGAATTTGTCGATCGTTCAAAAAAGCTCCAGAATTGCCACTAAGTCCAGAATCTCCCAACCAAAAACCGTGAAAAGATTGATTTATGGGTGGCAAATGTACGTAGCCAAAAACAGGCACTCCTTGATATAATAAACCCATCGAGATTCCCCAAATAGGAATGCCTCTAGCAAAATTAGTAGTGCCATCCAAAGGGTCAATTATCCAGCACCATTCATTCCCTGGAAAAACGTGCTCTCCCTCTTCACTTAAAACTCCATGACTAGGAAAAGCTGACATAATTGCATCTCGAATTTCTGCATCCGCCCACTTGTCAGATTGAGTTACCAAACTCCCATCTAACTTTTCTGAAGCTTGGACAGAACCGAAATCCTTTAACAATTGTACTCCGACTCTAGCCGCCGTACTTTGGGCAAAACTAAAAATTGAATCCCACATGAGAGTTAAAATAAACAACCGCAGATTAATGCAGATATATCATACAATTATCTGCGTCCATCTGCGGAAAAAAATTAATCCAATTCATTTTCTAGAATAGACGCGATCGCATTATTCGCATTCTCCCGAAACTCTTTCACATTTACGCGCCCCAATAGTAAAATTGCTGCCACCATCCCTATAGCTTGTAGCGCAAAAACCAATCCATAAGCCAACACAGGGGCATCAAAAACAACCTTTCCTAAATTCAAAACCACGCCGCCGATGACAGTAGCTAAACCCCTTGCCATTGCCTGAGATAAACCCCAAGCACCGATAAAAGTACCAGCAGTTTCCGCCGCCGTTAAATCCAGCATTAAACTTGTGGCACCAGCAGTCAATACCCCAGCAGAAAAACCAAAAAATAGCAAACTAGCTTTTAGTAATCCGGCGTTGGCTGTAAATCCAGAGAGAATAATTAAGCCAAAACAAATCGCTGCCGCTGTACATCCCATCTTAGTCGTTTTCACCTTACCTAAACGCGGTAAAATCAAAAAACCTGTGCCACTAATACCGATCAGCGTCCCCATACCAAAAGGAACATTCAACTTTGTGGTTTCCGAAATACACATTCCGAAAACTTCGCCGCCATAGGGTTCCATAATCGCGTCCTGCATGAACAAACTAATAGTTAGCACCAGCAGAAAGCTAAAAAATAAACCAGTTTGGCGGCTAGCAGTCAATACTTTCAAAGCCTTACCTAAACTAATTTTATCCTCTCTGTTAACCGCACTGGAACGCAAAGCAAAGCGAGAGTATTTTTTTTCTATACCGACAGTCGCCAGTAAAGATAAACCAAATACAACTGCCGGCATAATTACAAATAGAGGATTAATTGAGCTTTGCAATTTTGCTAAATCTGTAACTGGTGTCCCTAGAGAGGGATTGTATGACAAAATATCTGCTCCACAAACTTCAGCTCGACTGATTAATTTAGAGCTAATAATTGCTCCCAATACAATACCAACCATGAGCATTGACCAAACAACTCCAATTAATTTGGAGCGGTTGTCTTCATCAGAAATATCTACTAAAAGAGCAGCAAAAGGTGTGGAACTCGCACTCAAAACTAAACCATAAAAAGCAAAAACTAGCGCTAGAACTCCCGCCCAACTATAAGTTTGCGGGCTCCATCCTGTAGCCTGCAAACTACCGCCGAGTTGCCAAACTACTTGCAGCGCGATGAATGATGTTGTCGTGAAAAGTGCGGCTCCAATCCAGACAAAACCGGTGCGGTGGTAGCCAAAAATAGTTTTTGAGTCCGACATTTGGCCGAACCACACCCGCGCCGGTGACATGAATTGGTGCATTGCGATCGCACCCGCAGCAATCCAAGGTAAGACTTTAAGCTCATCAATCATCAGCCGATTGAGTACCCCCAGGGTGAGCAGCGACATAATGCCCAATCCCATCTGAAACAAACCCAGCCGGAACATAGTCAGCAGTTTAATCGTAGGAATTGTTGCTGAGCTGGACTCTGTGAATTCTGGATCTGGTAAACCGTCGATCGCCATAATTATTCAAGGAAATATAGCATTTGTATTCTTATAACTAAGAATACCTGTTGATGGCTAATTTAAAGCATAAAATAGGTAATAGTTAACCTTTAGAAATTATTTCCAGTTAAATTTAATCCCTAAAAAATCTTCCAATTGCTGATTATAAGGGCAGAAATAATTGCTGAGCCAGGAGCGCATTGACTCGCTCACCGACGGATAGAACCCTGGATTGTAATTCGCATACTCGGAAATATAATACTCCGGCAAACCGACAAATTCTAAAACTTGCTTCATCACGACTGCCGTATGTTCATAAAAGTCTTCACTCCTCAGAATTAGCAACTGTTCTCTCGGAAATAACTCTAGCCATTTCTTAATAAACTCAACATACATACCGCGAGCTAAATAATTTCCTGGTTCTTCTCCTATAATATAATCAGGATTGTTTTCCAGCCTTTCTACCTCATCAGCGATTGCCTCTTCAAAAGAGCGATTTTCCCAGTTTAAACTCACCCAGCGATAGTATTGAGAAATGGCTCTATCTACAGGATTTCTCAACAGCACAATTAGCTTTACCTTCGGAAAAGTATTGAAAAGTCTTTGCCCTGCGTCCCGATAATCAAGATAGCTGGGACTAGCTTCTCCTGTTAAAAAATGTTGCCCTTGAGGAAGTGGGGGAAAATGAGATAAATACCAATCAATACCTCTGTTGAAATGCCACGACCAAAAATCGACCTCCTTTTTAATAGGAGACAAAATCTGCGGATGCTGAGTCAGATAACTGTACAGAGAAGTCGTACCGCAACGCTGAGAACCAATGATAATAAAGTCAGGAGCTTGTACGGGTTCTAATTTTTTTTGCTCTTGTCCTGAACCTGCAAGCAATATTAAAGTTTGTTTGTAAGTTGCAGTTTGATAACACGCGATCGCTTCATCAAGCTTATTTTGTCGAGTTAAAGCTTCCCCTAAATTTAAGTAAGGCCAAAAACTATCGGGTTTAATTTCAATTGCTCGGTGGCATAAACTAACAGCTTGTTCGAGTTTTCCTTGCTTAGCAAAAACTTCCCATAAATTATAGTAAAACCACCAATGGAAATCTGGATGCAACTCCATAGCATGGAGGAAAGCCGCAGCAGCTTCATCGTCTTTATATTGCCTCGTCAGTGCTACCCCTAAATTGTAGTAAGACCAACAGGAATCGGGGTTTTCTCTAATCGCTCTGCGGCACGAGTTCAGTTCTATATCTAACTCATTCTTTTTCTTTAATAGCCGCTCTAATTCCTTAGAAACATCAGCATTATCTGGCTGAATTTCGAGTGTTGCTTGGTAAAAAATAATTGCACCCTCTAACTGGTTATGCTTTGCCAAAGCATTTCCTAACTGTGAATAGAGTTCGGGATCTGGGGTAACAAAACTTAGCAAATTAGTGTAACTTAACCTTGACTTTTGCTCAGAATTAGGGTGATAATAATTAATAGCTTGCTCTAAACCAAACTCAGATCGTTGCCGCAGAGCATCCCCAAATTTTTCATAAATTCCAGGTAAATTTGGATCGACTGCAACAGCACGAAAATAGGCTGCACTCGCCTCATCCCATTCTTGCATCAACGCCAGAGCATCGCCTAAATTATAATAAGACCAAGAGAAATTAGGGTTTAACTCAATTGCTTTTCGGTAAGCAGCGACGGCTTCATTCCACTGTTCTTGTTTGAGCAAAGCATAGCCTAAATTGTGATAAGACCAAGAAAAATCTGGCTTGAGTTCAATTGCGCGACGATTTGCCTCAATAGCTTCCAGCCATTTTTTTTGCTTGACAAGAACATCTCCTAATTTGTGGAAATACCAAGAAACTTTAGGGCTTAGTTGTGATGCGCGATCGTAAGCGATCGCAGCTTCCTGAAACTCTCCTTTTTCTTGCAAAGCATCACCTAACTTATCATAAACTTCTGCTTGGCTATAATCCTCACACATTGCACATACCTACAACTTTGATTAATAATAATTCTGCCCGATCGTAACGCCGCCCTCTGGGCGGTTTTTTTACCGCCCAGAGGGCGGCGTTAGATAATTCTATAAGTCCAAATTAACTTTTCTAGCAACTCCAAGTCAACCTTAATATCTTGGTGTATAGGAAGACGAGAATCGGTATTTTCCCATAACTCGCCAATTAAATAGTGATGTTCCAAACCACATATATTACTAAGTATCCAGTAGCAATTAGGAAGATATGTCGGCGAAAAAATTTCTATAATTTTAGTTCCCGGCTTACAGAATACAATATTAGTCAATCCAGCACCGTGAGGCGCTACCACAACTTCAGCATTTGCTAAACAAGATGCCTGTTCTGCCACTGACATAGTTTCTAGTTTAACGCTTTCAAATCCCCATTTATCTAAAAAGTTTAATACCTCTTCTTCATTAATAAATCGACGATAGGAAGCTAACTCACGGCTAATATAAATTCGCCTGAATTTGTCTATTTTTGGCTTGCTTTTTTCTCTTGAAAATTCCCTCTTGATAAACTCGCAAGCCCATTTTGATATTTGAGATACTCCTTGGTAACAAATTGACGGAACTACTAAATTTTCAGCTTTTATATGCAGACCACAACTACTCTCGATAATCTTTGTTTCTGGAATCCCTAATGTTTTCAGAGTTTCCTTTTCGTATGAATGATCGGTATTATTAACTATAAACTTATCTATTGTCTCTATCTCTATCCCACTACGACGTAAAAGATCGAAGCGGGGAATTACATCAAACATCCAATGATAATAAGCTGCACCGCCCCAGCGTACTGATAAAAAGGCAACATTTCCCTCTATGTATTCAATAGGAGGTAATTTATCTGAAGGTATTACTAATTCTGCACAACCCGTAGAAATATCCGTAACTAACTTATTTTCCGAATTAATTACAGCGCTTGTAATTACATCCGCCCAGACACGACCATCTGGAATGACGGCAACAAATGTTTTTGGTAAATAATATTTATCTTCTGAAAATATGCTATTATTAAGGCTTTTAGAAGGTAATAAAGAAATTTCATCACCAGGCGAAATTTTGATATAATTTATAGTAGGATCAAATTCAGATGTGACTGTTAAATCTTCTCTAAACTGACAATATTTTTTCAGAACCTTTAAGGGTAGCATTTGATACTCACAACAGTGATACTCGGACTTTTCTAATTCACCTTGTTTTTCTAAGGCGTAACCAACTTTGTGATAAACTTCTAACAAGCCTGGTTTAATCTGTAGTGCTTCTATGAAAGAAGCGATCGCCCCTTCCCAATCCTTCTTTTCCAACAAACACAATCCCAAACCTTCGTAAGCAAAATAAGCCTTGGGATCGATTTCGATCGCCTGTTCGTAAATAGCCATTGCTTCATCCCACAATCCTAGTTGTCGCAGACCATCTCCTAATTTTTTACGCATCCAAGTATCCTCCGCTTCCAGCTCAACCGCACGCTGATAAGCGCTAACTGCTTCCTCCCAATACTGCTGTTCTTCCAAAACTTCCCCTAAGCTATAGTAAGACCAACAAAAATCAGGGTTCAAATCAATTGAGCGGCGGTAAGCATCCGCAGCTTCTTCCCAATCAGAAATTTTTACCAACGCCTCCCCTAACTTGTTATATAACCAACAAAAATCAGGGTTGATTTTAATCCCCTGCCGATAAGCCGCCGCAGCTTCTTCCCATCTAGAAAGTTGCATCAGGATATCCCCTAAATTGTTGTAAGACCAACAGAAATCAGGGTTTAATTCAATAGCGCGACGGTAGACAGCAATAGCTCGATCGTCTTCCCCTAATTCTTGTAAAATTTCCCCTAAATAGTGGTAAGACCAACTGAAATTTGGGTTGAGATTAATCGAACGCCAATAGATAGAGGCTGCTCGGTTTAACTCTTTTTTTTCTTGCAGCAACTTTCCTAATTTGTGGTAAACTAATGAAACCTGATTTTTATGCCATTCTCGGAATTTTAAACTGTCCGGGAAATCTGCTAGTTTGATTTCGCCTTCTTTCGTTAGGAAGTCTTTGATATCCAGTTCCGGCACTGATATTTTGGGCTGAAATTCAAGTGCTTTTTGATAATGGGAAATTGCTTCTTCTAAATAACCTTGGGCGGCTATCGCTTCTCCCAAATTTAGGTAAGCATTAGTTAAGAGAGCTTTCTCTTCTAACTGCTTCTCATTGGCGATTTTTTTTACTATGAGTTGATAACCTTTGTGAATCACCTCTAATTGGTTTTGATACATTGAAATAAAAGTATCTATCCCTAGCTTAGGATTTTGCTCTGGATTTTCGGGAAAGGTAAATTCGTAATCGTCAAAAATTATCAAACCGCCTACTTTTACCAGCCGCCAAGAGAGGATTGTATCTTCCAAAACGCTGCTAGCTTTGTGACAGCCATCGATGTAAGCTACTTCATAGTAATCCGATGTCAGAGTTACCAATAAATCCTGAGATAGCCCCTCTAACTTAATTACTTTCTGTGCTCCTCCAGTTTTAGCAATATTGCCATCAAACTGTGCCTGAAAATAGAGATCGATAGATGTGATTCTTGCTGTCGTGTCCGTTAGAATACGATCTAGAAGCCAGCAAGTAGACATTCCTTGGAAACTGCCTATTTCTAAGATATTAATTCCCGGCATCCCGGCAAATTGCTGTAAATGTTTTTCCCAGATGGGGATATTATGAGTAAACCAATCTTGTGTAAATTGATATTTGTTGGCAGCGCATTGATGCCAACCTCTTAATTCACTAGCTTTTTGATGGCAGACAATCGCTTCCTCTAGCTCTCCATATTTAGGTAATATATTCCCTAAATCAGTATAGGCAACCGCAGAGTTTGGGTCAATTTCTATCTGGCTGCGATAAACAGATATTTGCCGATCTAACTCATCTTTTCTTGCTAAGACATTCTCTAACTCTGAGGCAACTTTAGCATCTTCTGGATTAATGTGCAATGCTATTTGATAAAAAACAATCGCTCCACTAAACTGATGTTGTTTGGTTAAATTATTTGCTAAGTCAACATAAAACTCGCTATCATCTGTGATGATATTTAGCAGGTTATAGTAAGTTTTTCCATTATCTGAATTCACTTGGATAGCTTGGCAATAGTCTCTAACCGTTGCATCTAAATCTGATGCTGTTCGCTGTCGCAAAATGTATCCTATACGGTTGTAAATTCCAGGCAAATCTCGCTGAAGCACAAGTGCAGAGAGATAACCTGCAAGTGCTTCGTCCCAGGATTTTAGATTGGTCATAGCAACAGCTAAGTTATAGTAAAACCAAGGAATATCACCTTTCATCTCAATGGCTTTCTGATAACTATTTATGGCTTTATCCCAACGTTCTTGTTTGAGAAAGACATCTCCTAAACTGTTGTATGACCAACAGTAATTTGGGTTGAGTTCAATTGCTTTGCTGTAATAAGCAATAGCTGAATCCAACTCGCCCTTTTGTACCAAAACATTTCCTAAACTGTGATAAGCACGAACATAATTGGGATTGATTTCAAGGCTTTTATATTGACAGGCAATTGCTTCATCAATGTTGCCTTTAGCTGCTAATAGTTTCCCTAAACTGTGGTGACTTCCAAAAGCATCAGGTTTGAGTTTAATCGCTTGGCGGTAATAGGCGATTGCTTCCTCAAATTTATTTTTACTTGTGAAAATTTCCCCTAAATTGTGGTAAGCTTGTACTAAAGTTGAATTTGCCTGAATTGCTCGTAGGTAACAAGCAATAGCTTCCTCCAGCTTTCCCTGTTCTACTAAAGTATTGCCTAAAGTTAAATGTTCCTCAGCGGTTGCCCAATTCGGATCGAGAGTTAGCGCTTGATACCAGCAATCTGCTGCGGCTTCAGCTTTTTTTAACTGCGTCCAAATTCTAGCTAAATTACGGTAAGCGCCTGCAAAATTCGGTTGAAGCTTCAACGCTTCTTCGCAAGCTGCAATTGCTTCATTTAATTTGCCTTGGGCTAAATAAATTTCTGCTTGCTGGTTAAAGTTAAACGCTACCGTTTCCATATTTTGAGTTGATGTCATATTGATGCCTCATCAGATGCCAAAAAATCACAAACCTATAAGTTCCATCATCTTCTTGAGCGAACTCAAGTTAATCATAATATCTTCGGTCAGGGAGTTTTGATACATCAATTGTCTAATAGGATAACATTCAAACACCTCACCTGTTAAATAATAATGGTCGAGGTGCAGATAATGGCTACTCGGCCAGTAATAGTGACCCACATAGTGAGGTGAAACCAATTCTATGACCTTAGTTCCTGGTTGGCAGAATATTGTATTTGTCAAACCGCTCCCGTGCGGTGTAACTATCATTTTAGCATGAAAGAATAACGCTATCTGCTCCTGCAAGGGCATAGATTCTAAAAAGATTCTAACAAACCCAAATTTGCTTAATTCCTCCATCACATCTTCTTCATTGAAGACGCGCCGATATCTAGCTTTGTTTCGGCTAATGTAAATGCGATCGGGATAGCTGCTCAAAGTGGTAATTCCTGCAAGAAATACGCGCCTGAGAAAATTAACTGCCCAAAGCGGTGGCCAACCTAAATACCCTGGAAAAGAGGGAACAATTAATTGCTTTGCTTGAATGTGGGGATGGGAATCGCTCTCTAAAATTTTGTTTTCGGGGATTCCCAGAGCTTTTAATGTTTCTCGCTGAAATTGCTGCTGACAATTATTCACTAAAAACCAATCTATTTTATCAAAATCTGTGCCACTTAGTCGGAGCAATTCAATTCTAGGTAAAACATCTAACATCCAGTGAAAATAGACATTTCCTGATAGTCCAGATAATACGGCAACAGTACCATCAATTTGTTCTAAATGAGGTAATGATTCTAGCTTAAAAATGCTATGTTTAGTAGGGTCGTGATTTTGACATCCCGGCAAAAAGTTAGGATAATCGCGGGAAACATCTGCTAATAAATAATTGTCAGGAGTAATGACTGCGATCGCGCTGCAAAGTAGCCAATAACTTTTCTGGGGAACAATCCAAGCTCGTCCGTCTGGGACTACGGCAACAAAGGTTTTCGGCGAGTCTACGGGAATTGGTTGAGAATTTGACAAAACATGAACGCCCCAACCTAAATGAATCGGTTCAAACCAATCAGAGATGCGTTTTAAGCAAGGCCCACAGGTTAAACCGCCGCAGTCGGATTTGGGTAATTGGTTATTGGTAATTGATAATTGGTGAGTGGCGATATTTTCTACATCTTCACAGATTATTTCACGATAATTGCTGCGATCTAATTTGCTGGCAATAATCCAGTCTGAAGTAGATAAGTAAATACCTTGTGGGAGTTTATGAGTGGGGGAATTTGAGGGAGGCAAATCCCCTGTTCTTAATTTTCCTAGAAAGGGCAAAGTTAAAACTTTTTCGTAATATCCGATCGCCGACTCGTAGCGCTGCTGTTTTTCTAGCAGATGTCCTAATTCAAAATAAACCTGGGTTAACTCAGGTTGAATTGCTAGGGCAAGATGATAAACGGCGATCGCAGCATTCAGCCGTTCTTGCTTGGCTAAACTCTTACCTAGCCGCCAGTAAAGTTCTGCATTTTTCGGCTGAATTTGTAAAGCTTTTTGATAATAAATTTCTGCCTGCTCGTATCCACCATACTCAAATAAAGCATTCCCTAAATGTAGGTAAGTTTGTGCCAGATATTGACAAATTTCCTTAATTTGTAATTGGTAATTTGTAATTGGTAATTGGTAATTGGTAATTGGTGATTGGTAATTGGTAATTGGTAATTGGCTTTGTTCCTCCAGTTTTATAGGGCTAA
>NZ_CACA01000182.1:0-12399 GCF_000180455.1 Kamptonema sp. PCC 6506 | reverse complement strand
GAAGAAGGAAGAAGGAAGAAGGAAGAAGGAAGAAGGAAGAAATTACCAGCGAATTCTGTAGCAGTTAACGGTTAACAGTTAACTGTTAACCGTTAACTGTTAACATTAATGCAAAAAGTGGCGAACGTCGGTGAAAACCATTACCAGTCCGAGTTCGTTGGCGGCGTTGATGGAATCTTGGTCGCGCATACTACCTCCTGGTTGTGCGATCGCAACTATTCCAGCAGCAGCAGCAGTTCGCACTGAGTCGTCAAAGGGGAAGAAACCGTCACTGGCTAAAAATGCACCCTTGGCTTTCAAAGCGGCTTGTTCTAAGGCAATTTTAACCGATCCTACACGATTCATTTGTCCTGCACCAATACCTAATGTAGCGCGATCGCGCGTCACGACAATAGCATTAGATTTAACGTGCTTGGCAACTTTCCACGCAAATAACAGTTCTTCTAACTGTTCCGGTGTGGGTTGCTTCTCAGTGACAACGCGCCATTGGCTAGCATCTTCTATGGCATTATCTGAGTCTTGTACGAGCAAACCACCTGCTATTACTTTAACAGTTTGGGGCGGCCCCTGAATCAAATCTGGTAAAATCAAAACCCGCACTTTTGACTTACCTTTGAGGATTTCTTGAGCTGCTGGTTCGCAAGCAGGCGCTACCACGCATTCTAAGAATGTTTGAGTTAATGCTTTAGCCGTAGCCGCATCAATGGGACGATTTAAAGCTACAATCCCGCCAAAAGCTGAAATTGAGTCAGCATCGAAAGCTTTTTGATAAGCTTCTGAGAGGCTATTGCCGATAGCAGCGCCGCAAGGATTGGTATGTTTAAGAATTGCCGCCGCTGGAGTATCAGGAAACTCTACAATTAACCTACGAGCTGCCTCTAAATCCACTAAATTATTGTAGCTTAATTCTTTGCCTTGAAGTATTGTACTGGTCGTCCAACCAGTAGGGTTTCCTCCGCTTTGATACCAAGCAGCCGCTTGATGGGGATTTTCGCCGTAGCGGAGCGATTGTAACTGGGTTCCAGCAATTGTAAACTGTTGTACGAGAGACGATCGATCGGCTTCTGGAGAGGATTGATTTGTGAGATAAGATGCGATCGCGCGATCGTAATTTGCAGTATGATTAAAGGCTGCAATTGCACATTTTTGCCGGAAATCTAAGGAAGCCTCTCCTCCGCGCTCCCGCAATTCTTGCAAATAAATAGGATACTGCTCTGGATTGCATAAAACGGTCAAATGAGGGTAATTTTTAGCTGAGGCTCGCAGCATCGCCGGCCCCCCAATATCAATCTGCTCAATTGCCTCAGATAAAGTTACTTCTGACTTAGCAATTGTTTGCTCGAAAGGATACAGATTAACTACGACTAAATCAATGGGACGAATATTATTTTCAGTCAAATCTGCTAGATCCTGGGGGACATCTCGACGCGCTAAAATGCCGCCGTGAATGCGAGGATGTAGCGTTTTGACTCGTCCTCCCAAAATTTCTGGAGAACCCGTGTAGTCGGCAACTTTTGTGACTGGCAACCCAGCATCTTTTAGAGCTTTTGCTGTCCCGCCACTACTAATGATATCAAAGCCAAATTCTTCTACCAGAGTGCGAGCTAAGTCAATTAGCCCGGTTTTATCAGATGTACTCAGCAGTGCCAGACGCGTCATTGTTTCAAATCCCGATCGCAAAGATACAAGTTATATTTTAAGCAGAGATTGCCTTCATGAATGGCTAGCTGCATTATAGGTGCTGTGTTTCATAACACATATTTATAAAAAATATGTTTATGATAACTTGAACTAGGACACTCACTTTCATTGAAATAGTATCACTAGCCTTAGCCTTACTTAAGTAAGCTACGAAAAGAATTTATTATTTGATACCCAAAATCAAGGTTTAATAAAAACTTAATCTTTCAGAAATAATTATATGCTAGTATAGGTGCTAATCTCCATTCTCCAAGTTAAAGGAAGCTAATCAGCTCATGATTTTTGGATCGTAAAAATTGTAATCGATTTTATTAGGAGTTTTTAATATGTTTGTTCCTGATAGCAACTCAGAAAGTAATGTTAGCAATATCAACGGTTTAAAGCAAGGGGCAGGTAAAAAGCTTAGTAATGAAGCAATTAGTGAAGAGTCGGTCGATACTTTCTGTAAGGATATCTCAGAAAGTCCCCTACCACTTTCTTATATTTCCCATCAGCGCGAATTGCACCAGATGCAATTAGCAATCGAAAAGCTAAAGCGCGATCTGAAAGCTAGTGAAGCCCGCTTTCACAATGTAATTGCTAAAAATGCCGACAGCATCGTTATTGTTAACAAAAAAGGGATGGTATGTTTTGTCAACCCATCAGCCGAATATCTTTTCAACTGCAAGGATGAGGATCTGTTAGGGAAAGATTTTTTTGGTTCTTTGATAGTAGAAGGTTCTGCCTGCGATCTGGAGATGAATACAGATATTATTCATCAAGTTCGACAGAGAGATGCAGCAGGCATCCGGGTGGTACAAACAGAAGTAGAAGCGATCTGCAAGGACAAAGAAAATACAGTAGTAGAAATGCGGGTAGTGGAGACGGAATGGGAAGGAGAAATGGCTTATTTGGCCACACTACGCAACATTACCGATCGCAAACGCACAGAGGAAATGCTGTGGCTTTACAGTCGTGCGATGGCAGCAGCTAGCACTGGAATTGTGATTGCCGACGCGACAACCCCCAACCTAGCTAATATTTATTGTAATCCTGCTTTTGCAAAAATGACTGGGTATTCACACGAGGAAATTATCGGGCATAACTGTAGATTATTGCAGGGAAATGATACCGATCCTGAAGCGATAAATCAAATCCGCGAGGCTTTACATAATCAGACTGAATGCACGGTGGTTTTAAAGAATTATCGCAAAGACGGGACAACTTTTTGGAATCAATTAGCGATTTCTCCGGTGCGCGATCGCAAGGGCAAATTAACTCATTTCATCGGCATACAGATGGATGTAACCAAACATAAAGAAGCAGAAGAAGCCTTGCAGATTTCCGAAGCACGTAGTAGAGAACAAGCGGCAAAATTAGAATTAGCTCTTAAGCAACTACAACAAACTCATTCCCAACTCGTACAGAGTGAAAAAATGTCCAGTTTGGGATTGCTAGTTGCAGGAGTTGCTCACGAAATTAACAACCCGGTTAGCTTCATTAATGGCAATCTCAATCACCTAGATAATTACACTCAAGAATTGCTGGATTTGGTCAAGCTTTATCAGCAGCACTATCCTCATCCTGTCGAGGAAATTCAAAAGCGAATGGAGGAAATAGAACTTGACTTTCTAATGGAAGATTTAACTCAAATACTATCTTCAATGAATGTAGGAGTTGACCGCATTTGCCAGATTGTTGCGTCGCTGCGGAATTTCTCGCGACACGACGAATCGGAGATCAAAGCTGTTAACCTTCACGAAGGAATTGACAGCACTTTACTAATTCTTAATCACCGTATGAAAGCTACGGGAAGCACTCAGGCGATTCAGATTGTCAAAGAGTACGGAGACTTGCCTGCTGTGGAATGTTATGCAGCGCCGATTAATCAAGTATTTATGAATATTCTCGGCAATGCAATTGATGCTTTAGAGGATAGTAATAGAGGGCGCAGTCCCCAAGAAATTCGCGACAATCCTAGTAAGATTAAGATTAGCAGCTCTGTGGTAGATGCGGATTATGTACAAATCAAAATTGGCGACAATGGGCCAGGGATGAAAGAAGAGGTAAAGCAACGGATATTTGACACTTTTTTTACGACCAAACCAGTAGGTAAAGGTACGGGAATGGGTTTGTCAATCAGCTATCAAATTGTTGCTGAAAGACATAGAGGCGAACTTAATTGTGTTTCCGAAATTGGTCAAGGTACGGAGTTTATTATTAAGCTTCCAATTTGGCATTAGCGTAGACAATGACCTCTTTAATAATTAAAATTTACATTGCTAGAGGGTACAAATCAAATACAATGTCTACTTAAAGTCTGGCGAATAGAATTCGCGGCTACACAAACGAAGTCCGCCTACCCGGACTAATAAGAATTCAACCCGCGTAGGCGGGTTTTGTTTGTATAGACGCGGTTTCAACCGCCCAGTTTAAGCACCCCACCCCACGATTAAAACAAGTCTACTCCCTCCAATTTCTTCACACTTTCAACCTTAGCATTTGCCGCTTCCCCGCAAGTACGAGGCGTAGGAAACATCTTCCCCGGATTTGCCAAACCTTGCGAATTAAATACCTGACGCACCCACTGCATTGTCTCCAAATCTACCTCATTAAACATCTCCGGCATATAACACTTCTTATCAGCGCCAATGCCGTGTTCTCCCGAAAGACTTCCCCCCACTTTCACGCAAAGTTTCAGAATTTCACCGCCCAATTCTTCGACCTTTTCTAACGCCCCTTCAATAGCATTATCATAAAGAATTAATGGGTGAAGATTTCCATCTCCCGCGTGAAATACATTAGCAATGCGATAGCCAAATTTCTCGCTTAGTAACTCAATCTCTTTCAAGACATAAGCCATTTGGGTGCGGGGAATTACGCCGTCTTGCACGTAATAATCAGGACTTAAATGGCCCGCAGCGGCAAAAGCGGCTTTTCGTCCTTTCCAAATTTTTAACCTCGTTTCCAAGTCATTTGCGCTAGTGATGTTCCGCGCTCCATTTTTCAGACAAATCTCAGCAATCCTTTGTTTATTCGCTGCTACTTCTACCTCTAAACCATCTACTTCTACTAATAGAATAGAAGCAGCATCGCGGGGATAACAGCCAGTGGCGACAACATCTTCTACAGCATTAATGCTGATGTTATCCATGATTTCCATACCGCCGGGAATAATCCCAGCACTGATAATATCTGAAACCGATGCTCCTGCTGCTTCCATGCTGGTAAAATCTGCTAGGAGAACGCAAATTGATTCTGGTGTTTTAAGAATTCTCAAAGTAACTTCGGTGGCAATTCCGAGAGTACCTTCGGAACCCACAAATATACCTGTTAAATCATAACCGGGCATCTCTGGTATTTGTCCGCCGACATCAACGATTGAACCATCAGGTAAGACTAATTTTAAGCCTAAAACGTGATTAACTGTCACTCCGTATTTCAAACAGTGAACGCCTCCAGAATTTTCGGCAACATTACCACCAATTGAGCAGATAATTTGACTGGAAGGATCGGGGGCGTAATAGAAACCAGCACCGCTTACTGCTTGCGTTACCCAGTTATTAATTACTCCTGGTTGTACGACGACTAGCTGATTTTCTAAGTCTATTTTCAGGATTTTTCGCATTAAGGCGGTGACAATTAATACGCAGTTTTCGACGGGTAAAGCGCCGCCAGAAAGACCGGTTCCCGCGCCTCTAGCTACCCAGGGGATGGAGTGGCGATCGCATATTTTTACCGCTGCTGCTACTTCCTCTGTAGTTTTCGGTAATACAACTAGCGCGGGTCGTTGGCGGTAGCTGGTGAGTCCGTCACATTCGTAGACTAGCAATTCTTCGCGACGCTGGACTACGCCGTTTTTGCCGAGTACGGTTTCAAATTCTTTGACGATCGGTTTCCAGTTGCGTTCAGTTTCGAGGGCGATCATTGGTGGGTAAATTTAAGTAGGTTTGTGGGGGCTCAGAAACCGGGTTTCTTACCCAATTCTTCGTGATGGTGCAATAATTCTCGCAGAAACCCGGTTTCTCAGACTACCAATTAATCCAAATTGATATTATTCTTGAATTTCACTTGTTGGCTGGTTTACTTCGTCGTCTTCAATTTCAAAATTAATTCGCTCGTAAATTTCCTTCAATGGCATTTGAAATTCTACGGATTCTAGGGTTAATACAGATTCTTCTGAATCATATTCTGTTAATTCCCATTTGCTATTAGAATTTTTAGCAAATTGTTCTACGTGATAGCTATATTGGTCTATTAAAATGTATTCTCGAAATTCAGGTATTGAGCGATAGGCGAGAAATTTACCACCTCGGTCATAGTCTTTGGTTGAATTGGATAAAACCTCGACGATTACCATAGGATTTGTCACAATTGTTTTGTTATTTTCTTGATAGACTGGTTCTCCTTGAATCACCATGATATCGGGATAGACGTAGCGGCGAGTTAGGGGTATCCACAGGCGCACATCATTGATAAATATCTCGTAATTTTGACTATTTACAGTCAAGGGAAATTTTTTGTAAAAGTTCCCCGCGAGTTTGTTGTGGTTGGTTGTTCCGCCTGGCATTGGTACGATCTCCCCATCATGGTATTCACTTTTGTCGAGCGCGGCTTCTTCTAAAGCTAGATATTCCTCTGGCGTGTAGTAGCGTTTCTCAGTCTGTGGCTTGTTTTCGATGGTTGGTCTTTCTTGGGTTTGCATTGTGAGTTCCTTCTGCTCTGAAGTGATTTTATGATAACATTTAATCAGTTTGAAGAACAGAAACCGGGTTTCTTACCTAAATCTTCGGTAGGATGCTTAAATTATCGCAGAAACCCGATTTCTTAACCACCAGAACTACTAGGCGAACTATTAAGGACAAAAACTACTCCGGTCATAATTAAAGCTACACCTACCAATCGCAATGGTGGCAAAGGCTCATTAAATATAATTTTACCGCCCAAAACTACACAAATGTAACTAATTGAGAGTAAAGGCGAGACGATGCTAATGTTGGCGCGAGATAGCACGACAATAAAACCAAAAGCACCCAATCCATATAAAATTAAACCAACCCAGATTAAAGGCTGACTTGCCATTGCTATGGCTTTTTCCACTAAATTCGCTGCACCAATCGGCCCCAAAATATTAGCTGCACCTTTAAGGCTAAATTGACCCAGAACACCGCAAAGGATAGCAGCAAGCAAAACTAGAAAAACGCTTCGAGTCATTAGTAAAGTAACCTATAGTATACTGTCATAATAGTTCAAAAAACTTTCACCCAACAGCCGCACTCAATATTTCTATACTTTCTCGATCCCTGACCTTTTAAACTTACAGGCAGTTAAAATAAATATTGCCCAGACTGGGTAAAATTATAACAAAAACATGGTAGAACACGCAAACGCAAGCGAGGAATACTCTCTGGAATTATCCATACTAATGCCCTGCTTGAATGAGGCGGAAACTTTAGAAGCCTGTATCAAGAAAGCACAGCGGTCATTGCGGGAACTCAATATTGTTGGTGAAGCGATCGTAGCAGACAACGGTAGCACTGATGGTTCCCAGGCGATCGCAACTCGTCTGGGAGCCAGAGTAATTCCCGTTGCAGCCAAAGGATATGGCAGCGCTCTCATGGGCGGGATCGTAGCCGCACGCGGAACTTATATCATTATGGGTGACGCTGACGATAGCTACGACTTCTCCAACCTTGGCCCTTTTGTGAAAAAATTGCGAGAGGGCTACGACTTGGTAATGGGAAACCGCTTCCAAGGTGGCGTGAAACCGGGAGCAATGCCAAAATTACACAGATATTTAGGGAATCCCGTGCTGACGTGGGTGGGGCGGCTGTTATTCGCAAGTCCTTGCGGTGACTTTCACTGCGGGCTACGCGGCTTCAGGAGAGATGCAATCTTGCAACTGGATTTACAAACAACGGGGATGGAATTTGCCAGTGAAATGATTGTTAAAGCCTCTCTCAACCAACTGCGAATCGCGGAAGTCCCCACCACCTTGTCCCCAGATGGCCGCAGTCGCCCGCCCCACTTGCGAACTTGGCGAGACGGGTGGCGACACTTGCGATTTTTGCTACTCTACAGCCCTCGGTGGTTGTTTCTGTATCCCGGTTTGTTGTTAATATTTGTGGGTTTAGCGGTGGGAGTGTGGCTGTTACCTGCTACGAGATTAGTGGGGCGTGTCAGCTTTGACGTACACACTCTGCTTTATGCCGCGATCGCGATTATTGTCGGCTTTCAAGCTGTTAGTTTCGCTTTATTTACCAAAGTCTTCGCTATCAGCGAGAAGTTGCTACCTGAAGATCCGCAAATTAAGAAACTATTGCGCTACATCAGTCTGGAAGTGGGATTGATAGTAGGAAGCCTACTAATGTTGATAGGAATAACCGGCTCGATCTTATCCTTTACCATTTGGGGTGAGACTTCCTTTGGCCCTTTAGACCCTTCCAAAACTTTACGCTTGGTAATTCCCTCGATCGCTTGTCTGACTGTAGGTTTGCAGGTAATTTTCTCTAGCTTTTTTCTGAGCGTATTGGGGTTGAAACGGCGGTGAGCATTGCGAGGCTGCTATTGCGTGCGCTCTATCGATCGCGATCGCATCCAATTAACAGATGCTTTGATTATCGATCGCCTCAGTAAGTAAATCCACCTAATTAAACCTATAACAGAAAGCTGGCTGGATCGGTCTTTTGCCCTCTTCCTTCTTCCTTCTTCCTTCTTCCTTCTTCCTTCTTCCTTTGAGAGTGTCAAAATAATATATAGTCTGGATAGTGCATTGCACAGCTAGTAATGGTTTCCCCAATTGGGATAAACTTACATAGAACTGGAAGATTAAGGAAAAACTAGGATATGGAAAGCGTTGCTTACATTTTGATTTTGTCTTTGGCGATCGGTGTACTCTTTTTTGCGATCGCCTTTCGCCAACCCCCTCGGATTGGTAAGTAACTAGCTCCCTCCGAGCTTTTACTATCCAACAGTTCTCAGCCCTCACTGCTGAGCAATATATACAAGTCCCGCAATTCATCTCGCTCAACCTGGGGCCGAGATGAATTGCCATCTATTTTAGAAACCTGTAAAAATCAGTAGTTATGCGTTGTCCCTTATGCCACGATCCAAACAGCCGCGTTCTGGAGTCGCGATCGGCCGAATCCGGTAAAAGCATTCGCCGCCGCCGCGAATGCTTGAACTGTCAACACCGATTTACGAGTTATGAACGCATAGAATTTGTGCCGATAACAGTAATTAAACGCGATGGCAAACGCGAGTCCTTTGATAAATCTAAATTGCTGCGCGGTATAATTCGTGCTTGTGAAAAAACAGGTATTACCGCAGCAGAAGTAGAAAAAATTGCCGATGAAATCGAATCAGAACTGCAAGGGCGATCGCTCCGAGAAGTAGCAAGTTCAGATATTGGTGAATTAGTTCTCAAACAGTTACGACGTTTGAGTGAAGTTGCTTACGTGCGATTTGCCTCAGTTTACCGCCAATTTCAAGGCATCCGAGATTTTGTCGAAGCCCTCGATCGCCTGCAAAGCGACCACGACACTAATCTAGAAATAGAAACCGATCCCAATGCGATCGCCACTTGCGAGTTACCTCCCTCAGAGTCCAGAGAGCTAGAAATTCAGCCATCCTGCGCGACACCCAACTAAACTCGCCACAAATAGTTTTAAACGGGCATAGTTAGGCTATAATAAACTATCTTACCGCCCCATGATTATAATTAACACTCCTAACCTGAAGTTTTGAGTAATAATAATGGTAGCGGGTGTGGGGTTGCACCCGGTAATGGTTGGCTAGCGCTAACTTTTACAAAAGATTGATAGAAAAGCTAAAAGCTTATTACCTAAAATCTACAGCATCCATCCACAGGAACAAAAAACTAAGGAGAGAAATCCCAGGAAACTATTCGCATGGTCAATCAGAAAACAGCAGTCAAAGAAGTGGGCTTTACTCACGAAGATTTTGCAGCCCTATTAGATAAATATGACTATCACTTCAGCCCTGGCGATATAGTAGCAGGTACGGTGTTCAGTATAGAACCCAGAGGAGCCCTGATTGATATCGGCGCTAAAACCGCCGCTTACATTCCCATTCAGGAAATGTCAATCAATCGGGTAGAAGCTCCAGAAGAGGTATTGCAGTCGAACGAAACCAGAGAATTTTTCATCCTCACCGATGAAAATGAAGACGGTCAACTCACACTGTCAATTCGGCGCATAGAATATATGCGAGCCTGGGAAAGAGTAAGGCAACTCCAAGCAGAAGATGCAACAGTGCGATCGCAAGTTTTTGCAACCAATCGCGGCGGTGCATTAGTAAGAATTGAAGGGTTGCGCGGTTTCATCCCCGGTTCTCACATCAGCACCCGCAAACCCAAGGAAGAATTAGTCGCAGAAGAACTGCCATTAAAATTCCTAGAAGTAGATGAAGACCGTAATCGCCTCGTTTTGAGCCACCGCCGAGCGCTAGTAGAGCGGAAGATGAATCGCCTCGAAGTTGGCGAAGTCGTCATCGGTACAGTTCGCGGAATCAAACCTTACGGTGCATTCATCGACATCGGCGGTGTCAGCGGTTTGCTACACATCTCCGAAATTTCCCACGACCACATCGATACGCCTCATAGCGTGTTCAATGTCAATGATGAAGTGAAAGTCATGATCATTGACTTAGACGCAGAACGGGGTCGGATTTCCCTCTCCACGAAGCAGTTAGAGCCTGAACCAGGAGCAATGGTCAAAAATCGCGACCTGGTTTATGAAAAAGCTGAGGAAATGGCCGCTAAATTCCGCGAGAAAATGTTAGCTCAAAAGCAAGCAAAAGCTGCTATTGAGATTCCCGTAGAAGTCCCAGCCGCGACTGATGAACTAGACGACATTCCAGACGATATTCCCTCAGCAACTGAGGAAATAGACGATATTCCGCCAGCGATGGAGGAGATAGCCGCAGAAATTCCAGCCGCAACTGAAGAGATAGTGGCGGAGATTCCAGAGGAAGAAATTCCCCCAGCAACGGAAGATTAATATCCCAATCTTTCTTATAAAAAGAGGGAAATACCCTCTTTTTTTGTAACTATTTCCATAAATTGTTAACTGTTAACTGTTAACTTTTAACTGTTAACAGCCAATAGCTAATATTGTCTCCGGCAAATTACTTACGCTCTGTCATTGTGAGTAAAGCGAACAGGAATTACGCAAAAAATCCGTAACGCCGCCTTCTAGGCGGTATCTTTACCGCCTAGAAGGCGGCGTTACGTAAAACAACTAACAACCAACAACCAACAACTAACAAAACATAGGAGTTTACTAAATTGGTAAATATTAAGTGTCGGGGAATTACTTTTCCCAATATCCAAGCCATCATTTTTGATAAAGACGGTACGCTCGAAGATTCGCAGGAATTTTTGAGAAATCTGGGGTTAAAACGATCGCGCCTCGCAGACGCGCAAATTCCCGGTATTGGCGAACCCTTACTGATGGCCTTCGGCATCAACGGCGATAAAATCGACCCCACAGGCTTAATGGCGGTCGGCAGTCGGCGAGAAAATGAAATAGTAGCTGCTGGCTACATTGCCGAAACCGGCCGCAGTTGGTTAGAATCTTTAACCATTGCTCATCGTGCCTTTGATGAAGCCGACCAAATGTTAAAAAATACAGCACCTTCGCCTTTATTTGTCGGCAGTTTGGAAGTCCTAAAATATCTTTCCGAAGCGGGTTTAAAACAGGGAATTCTTTCAGCAGCCACCACTGAAACAGTAATAGCATTTGTGGAACGCCATCAACTCGGCGATTACATTCAGCTAAAAATGGGGGTGGATTCAGCTAACCTTAATAAACCCGATCCGGCGTTATTTCTGCAAGCTTGCGAGAAACTCGGCGTAGAACCCGCAGCAACTTTGATGGTGGGAGATTCCGGCGGCGATATTGAGATGGGTAAAAATGCAGGCGCAGCGGGTTGTATTGGGATTTGTTGGGGGAAAGCGAAGGCTAGCCATTTGGAAAAAGCGGATGTCGCGATCGCATCTCTGGATGAAATTAAAATTGTCGATCTGTAGATACGGCTTGAGACAGTATCTTTACTATCCGCCAGTCCTCCATTTGCGAACTCGCCGCGATCGTTTTAATTAGCACTCTTACTGCTAGAGTGCTAACGCTATCGCCCGATTCTCCGAAGGTAAACTCGCCAATATTTAGCACGCTGTAAATTGCCTGAAACCCTTGACACATAAGGCTTAAGCTCCTGTCATAAAAATTTTTATTACAGATTGAACAGGGCTAATGTAAGCGATGTAACAATTATACTAGCTCAAATTTGCTATTAATAAAGTAAGCGAGTTAAAAATTACGCTCTTTCAATTTTAATACTTTTGGAGGATGGCATGAACTACACATTTGAAATATTGGGTGTCTCTCCGATTTTATCCTTCTTTAATCAACAGCAAAAAATCCTAGCGGAATCTCCCAGCACTGGTGTAGAATACTTGGCAAACCGTAAATGTACCCTAGATGCCTTTGTGCAATCAGTAGAAACAGTTTCTCCTACTCGCGGCTGGGATGGCGATCGAGTAGTAGAAGCAGTGATTAGCTTCTGGATGGAAAACTCAGAAAGCATCCACTATTGGAAGTGTAGATTACAGGATGCCGGCAGCGAAAACCTATTAGTGGCACGAGTTGCTGATATCAAGTCTTTGCAGGCCACCTTTGAATCTCTCTTAGGAAAATA
>NZ_CACA01000183.1:0-11636 GCF_000180455.1 Kamptonema sp. PCC 6506 | reverse complement strand
CATTTATGAGCTTTAGTAAAGTTAGCCAGGTTCACAATAATTTTCAGGAAGAACAACGAAAAAAGAGAAAAGTAACTACTCTTTTACTCCTGGCAGGATTCACTTTGATAGTCAGTGCTGCGGCGATCGCTAGTTATCTGATTATCTATGAATTGCTGCTGAATACTTCCAAAGAGAAAGCTTTATTAAAAGTTCAGCAGGGTAGTGGGGAAATTGATAAGTGGTTAGAAACACGGAAAGCAGAAATAGCAACCATTGCTGACACACCAACTCTTGCAACTATGGATTGGAATGTCGTTGAACCCTACCTTAAATCTCAGGTCAAACGGATCGATGAATATCGACAGCTTACTATGACATTTCCTGATGGTTCTCGATTCAATACACAAGTAGGAAAAGCTAAGGGAAGTATAGCCGATCGCCCTTTTTTTATATCAGCAATGGCGGGAAAAGTCACGGCTAATGACCCGGTGATTAGTCGTTCCTTGGGAGTAGCTCAAGTCCAAATTGGCGCTCCGATTGGCTCACCAGAAAAACCTTTAGGAGCTTTAGCAGGTAATATTCCAATCGATCGCCTAATTAAAGTCGTTCAAAATCTGCAACTAGGTCAGGGTAGCTATGCCTTTGCTCTCAACTCCCAGGGTCGAATAATTGCTCATCCAGATCCGTCTTTAAGAGGAACCACAGAAAAACCAGCTACTAGCTTACTGGAAAGCAAAGACCTTTATTTGGCAACTCTCGCGCAACGGATGGTGAACAAAGAGCAGGGAATTGACTTAATTAAAGTTGATGGCATCTGGCAATATGTAGCTTATACCCCTTTAAAGCAGGCAAATTGGTCTGTAGCCTTGGTCATTCCGCGTCCAATAATTGAATCTTCCCTCGATGCTTTGAATATCCTAACGCTAATTTTAGGGAGCGTGCTTATAGTGGCAACTATAGGAGGATGGAGACAGGTACAACTATCTGAAGAAGCACAAGCAAATGCGGAGGAAAAATCTCAACTTTATACGCAAACTCAGGAACAAGTCGAACTTCTAAATCAATCCCTGGTTCAGCAGAAACAGATGGAAAATCAACTTCGGCAGCAAACTGATTATTTAGAACAAACGTTGAAGGAATTACGACAGATTCAAGGACAACTTATCCAAAGCGAGAAAATGTCCTCTTTGGGTCAATTGGTAGCTGGTATTGCTCATGAAGTGAATAATCCCGCAGCTTTTATTTACGGTAATTTATCTCATGTCAGCCAGTATACCGAAAATTTACTAGATCTAGTAAAGCTCTATCAGCAGCATTATCCCCTGCCAGTGTTAGAAATTCAAGCTAAGTCAGAAGAGGTCGATCTAGAATTTCTAAGCGAAGATTTATCGAAATTACTTACATCTATGCACGTAGGTGCGGAACGAATACGTGATATTGTCAAATCCCTACGGAATTTTTCGCGGTTGGACGAGTCGGAAGTCAAGGCGGTGAATATCCATGAAGGTATTGACAGCACCCTGATGATTCTTCAGAGTCGCTTGAATCCCAGCCCCAAATATGCTGGGATTGAAGTTATCAAAGAGTATGGTAATCTGCCGGAGATCGAGTGTTATGCAGGACAGCTTAACCAGGTATTTATGAATATTTTGACGAATGCTCTGGATGCTTTAGAAGAGCGGCATCAGGGGGAGGAAAAGATAATTAAGATTACTACAAGTCTCTCTAGAGCGGATCGAGTTAGAATTTCGATTGCGGATAATGGTTGTGGTATGACAGAGGAAGTAAAACAAAGAGTATTTGACCCATTTTTTACAACTAAACCCGTAGGTAAAGGTACGGGAATGGGGCTATCTATTAGTTATCAAATTGTGACGATAGAGCATAGAGGGCGATTGTATTGTATCTCAGAACCAGGAGCGGGAACGGAATTTGTAATTGAAATTCCACTGCATCAAAGTGTGGGTAGCAGTTAGGATTATTCTCCGATGGATTCCCGCTCTATGAATTGGGTCTATTTAATAGGTGAAAAAAGAAATTCACGGCTAATATTCCAGCATTCCCCATCATGAATTAACAAAGTCAACTGAGATACAGTAAACTCAAAGTTGAGCGAGCGATTTTCAAATTCTAGCCATGCTGCTTTGAAATTCTGCTTAGTTAAGTCTCGAAATGCGACTGTCATGTGTGGTGTAAAAGAGCGAGTTTTGGCAACTGGGTCGAAGATTCCTAAGTTTGTTTCTAAATATGCGCTTAGGTCTTTTTCCAGAGCTAGTAATGCTTGGGTTTTGAGAGGATTTACGTAAATAACACGAGGTGGAAAGGCGGCAAAGCCAGAGAGAGTAATGGGGATTGGGTGATGGGCGAGTGCAAATTTTTCTAGGCATTCTTCTACTTTGTCAATTTCCGCTGTCACCCATTTAAAAGGCGGTTGGAGGGTGATGTGGGGTGGCGATTTTAAAGCACCGCTACTAGCGTATTTTTCGGCAAAATACTGTTTAATTTTAGTAATCTGCTCTTGAATTTCTTGCGGAGGTAGGAGGGCAATAAAGTAACGGTGTTGCAGATTTTCCATGAGTCTATTGGTGTAGGACAAAGATACACAGGAATTTACAGAAGCGGCACAGAATAGGAAGAGAAAATTATTAGTTTGGGCAATTTGCTATAAACTATTACTCAATATAGATTATAAAGTTTAAAATTGAAAAGCAAAAATGCCTTGGTTTGTCAAGATTGAGAAGGGAATTGTCGAAAAGTCCATTTTTGACAAGTATGTGCCTGCCCATCGCGCTTACGTGCGAGAGTTGATTGCTAAGGGACACAAGGCGAAGACGGGGTACTGGGCGCGACGGGGCGGTGGGATGCTACTATTTGAGGCGGGCTCGATGGAGGAGGCGATCGCGATCGCGGCTAAAGATCCCTTGGTAGTCAATGGTTGCGTTACCTACGAAGTTTATCAGTGGTGTGTTGTTGAAGAATGAAAAGTTGTGTTATACTCATAAATGAGCCGGACTTACGCGATTGTAACGCCCAAACTTTGTCAGGGCCGGAAGGCAGCAGCAATACGGGATGCTTGCAATAGGCGTGAACTCCGGTTCACCTTGTTTAAGGGAGGTGTACTTGCTATGCCGGGTTTCGGAGATATTTTACAGAAAGCAGTTTACCTGGGTGTGGGGTTGGCTTCCTACGCTGGCGAGAAAGCAAGTAGCAAATTAGGCGAGTTGCGGACTGAAGCCCAAAAATTGGCAGATGAATTGGTAAAACGCGGTGAAATGACGACGGATGAAGGTCGTCGCTTTGTTGATGATATGATGAGGCAGGCGCAACAGCAGCCCGGTGAGTCGCCTTCTGAACCGCAAAAACTTTCTGAACCGCGCCGGATAGAAATTGTTTCGGAAGATGAAGAACCATCGAATAAAAGCAATGAGGGTGTCGATAGGCTTCGTCAACAGGTGCAGCAGTTACAAGATGAACTCCGCGATCTGAAGCAGGATTAGGCTTTGTAAAGTTTTATGACGGGGGTTGAGTGCGATCGCACTTCTACCTCCGTTAGTTTTGGTATTTATCCTTGGTAAGGGTTTAGTAATACTATGGAAAAGGTAATAGAATTGATAAGTAGGTGGACATAATATATAGATTGTCCTTCCAAGAAAAGAAGCGATCGCAAAGACTTGAGATTGCTTCCCTTCTTTGGTAACGACACGATCGATTTTATCTATTGTCTACCTACTTAGTAAGTGCAAGCCTTTGTACTTGGATTTTGTTAATAATATATAAAGATCGAGCTGACAAATCAATGGAAGAGTGGCAAAAAAGTTTTGTGGCGGTACTGGAAACTGCTGTTGCTGAGGTAGAGAAGTTTTTCATGGATGCGAGTGAAGAATTCGCCGAAATGCTGGACTCACTGGCAAAGTTTTCGGAAGAGGTGACAGAAGAAATACAAAATACTGTAATCGATGATTTCGACAACTATTTTAATGAGTTGCTTGAACCAATTATTGAGGTTTTTAGAGAATTAGATCCAGAGGTAAATGAGATAGATTTTTCGATCGTGACTTATGTAGAGCCTTCAACGATTCAGCAGCCAGCTTGTAGGGGTTGTTCTAATTATCACGGTCATATTTATGGTGGGAATTTGTTAGTTTGTGCGATGCACCCTTCGGGTGTAGAGTCTGAGAGTTGTCCTGATTGGGAAGCTGAGAGAGAATAATTTACAGGGGGGATTTTTTAAGGGTGCGATCTAGTTGATTATAATTAAGAAGATTAGAAGAAAATGACAAAACAAAATAAAAAGCCAAAGCCTTGGGAGATTGACAGTAGCAATAACAAATCGAGTGTTTACTAGGCGGTGAAAATGATAGGGAAATTATTTACTAATTAACCATAACCTTTTAATTAACCCTTTCCTCTAATAATTGACTAATTTCACGATAAAGTACAGGTAAATTAGACTCCACAATTCCCCAAACTACCTGATTAGAAACCTTGGCATAAGCATGAATCAAAAGATTACGAAAATCGACAATTCTTCGACAATCTGTAATGCTTTCCGCCAAATCAGGCTCTAATTTCAACATCTGGTTTAACGCCTCTCCCACAATCTCAAACTGTCGCTCCACAGCAGAGCGTAGCATCGCATTACTTACGTAATCTTCAAACGTTTTACCTGCCGTAAACTCCGTTAAAAGTTGACAAGCTTCCTGAATATCAAACAAATATTTCTGCACCTCAAGCCGCATACAAAATCACCCGCGATTTTTCAATTGATTGTAAAAAATAAGGGTTGCGGATTGAATTAATCTCGACTAAATCTATAGAACGATTAAACAACTTATTCAACGCCTCCCGCAAACCAAAAAAGCAATTAGCATATTCCACCGGTGACATCGGTGTAAACTGAACCAAGAAATCTAAATCACTTTTTTCTTCGTCGAAATTATCTCCTGTTGCAGAGCCGAACAACTCCATCTTTAATACTCGGTAATGCTGACAAAACTCAGTCAATTGAACCTGTTTTGACTCCAAAATTTTCTTCCAGTCACTCGCCATAATTCAACCTCCTGATATTTCAGGCTACATTTTCCTAAGTCATCGCTGGCTAGATCAGTTATTATATGAATAACTACGTTAACATATTTCTACTTCATCAAAATAGAGAGCGTCAAAAATATTAACCCATGACCAATAGTACCTTCCTCCAACGCCTCCACCACCCATCCCGGCCCGTCATCGTCTTCGATGGCGCAATGGGAACCAACCTGCAATTTCAAAACCTCACCGCCGAAGACTTCGGGGGCCCGCAATACGAAGGTTGCAACGAATACTTAATCTACACCAATCCCGAAGCTGTCGCCAAAGTCCATCGCGGTTTCCTCGAAGCAGGCGCAGATGTCATCGAAACTGACACCTTCGGGGCGAGTTCCTTTGTACTTGCTGAATACAATTTAGCCCAGGAAGCCTACAACCTCAACAAGGCGGCCGCAACCCTCGCCAAAGGCCTGGCTATTGAGTATTCTACACCAGAAAAACCCCGATTTGTGGCTGGTTCAATTGGCCCTGGAACTAAATTACCAACCCTGGGACATATTGACTTTGATACTCTGAAAATTGCCTTTGCCGAACAAGCAGAAGGACTATTTGATGGTGGAGTTGATTTATTAATAGTTGAAACCTGCCAAGATGTGTTGCAAATTAAAGCCGCACTCAGCGCCATTGAAGAAGTATTTGCTAAAAAAGGTACGCGCCTCCCGATCATGGTATCGGTGACAATGGAAACTACTGGTACAATGTTGGTAGGTTCCGATATTAGCGCTGTCCTGACTATTTTACAACCTTTTCCTATTGATATTTTAGGATTAAACTGCGCTACTGGGCCAGACAGAATGGCCGAACATATCAAATATTTATCCCAATATTCCCCTTTTGTAGTTTCCTGTATTCCCAACGCAGGTTTACCAGAAAATGTCGGCGGACACGCCCATTATAAACTCACGCCGATGGAACTACGAATGGCATTAATGCACTTTGTAGAAGACTTAGGAGTGCAAGTAATTGGCGGTTGTTGCGGTACTCGTTACGATCACATTCAACAATTAGCAGAAATTTCCACAACCCTGACACCGAAAGTCCGCGAAACCACTTGGCAACCCGCCGCCGCATCAATTTATAGCGCCCAACCTTACGACCAAGATAATTCTTTCTTAATAGTTGGGGAAAGACTTAATGCTAGTGGTTCTAAGAAATGTCGCGACTTATTAAATGCTGAAGATTGGGATGGTTTAATCTCAATGGGACGCGAACAAGTCCGCGAAGGCGCACACATTCTCGATGTTAACGTCGATTATGTGGGACGCGATGGCGTAAGAGATATGAGAGAAGTTGTATCTCGCCTAGTTACTAATGCCACTTTACCCTTAATGTTAGACTCCACTGAGTGGGAAAAAATGGAGGCGGGATTAAAAGCCGCTGGGGGTAAATGTTTGTTAAATTCTACTAACTATGAAGATGGGGAACCCCGTTTTTATAAGGTGTTAGAATTGGCAAAAACGTATGGTGCGGGGATAGTTATCGGTACAATTGATGAAGATGGGATGGCCCGGAGTGCGAACAAAAAATTTGAGATTGCATCCCGCGCTTATCACGCTGCCATTGAGTATGGAATCCCCGCCTACGACATCTTCTTTGACCCTTTAGCATTGCCAATTTCTACGGGGATTGAAGAAGATAGGGCCAACGGTAAATCTACAATTGAAGCCATTCGTCGCATCAGGCAAGAGTTGCCGGGATGTCATGTTATTCTAGGAGTTTCTAATATTTCCTTTGGCTTAAATCCAGCGGCGCGACAAGTCTTAAACTCGATGTTTTTGCATGAAGCGATGCAAGCTGGGATGGATTCAGCAATTGTTAGCCCCAATAAGATTTTACCGCTGGCAAAAATTGAAGAAAAATATCAAGAATTATGCCGCAAACTGATTTACGATCGACGAGAATTTGATGGTAATGTCTGCATTTACGATCCTTTGGGAGAGTTGACAAATGCCTTTGAAGGTGCTACAACTAAGCGCGATCGCAGTGCCGATAAACTGCTTCCTTTAGAAGAACGTCTGAAGCGTCATATCATCGATGGCGAAAGAATTGGCTTAGAAGAAGTTCTTACCACAGCTTTAGAACAATATCCACCTTTGGAGATTATTAATACCTTCTTATTAGATGGTATGAAAGTGGTAGGCGAATTATTTGGATCGGGTCAAATGCAATTACCTTTTGTATTGCAATCTGCCGAAACCATGAAAGCTGCTGTTGCCTTTTTACAGCCATATATGGAGAAATCAGAATCAGGTGATAATGCCAAGGGAACCTTTATTATTGCCACAGTTAAAGGCGACGTTCACGACATTGGAAAAAATCTGGTTGACATCATTCTTTCTAATAATGGATATCGAGTGATTAACTTGGGAATTAAACAACCAGTAGACAATATCATTGAAGCCTACGAACAGCACAAAGCTGATTGTATTGCTATGAGTGGGTTGCTGGTTAAATCCACTGCTTTTATGAAAGAAAACCTGGAGACATTTAACCAGCGCGGGATTACCGTTCCCGTCATTTTAGGCGGTGCGGCTTTAACTCCTAAGTTTGTTCACGAAGATTGCCAAAACACCTATAAAGGTAAAGTTATTTATGGCAAAGATGCCTTTTCTGACTTGCACTTTATGGATAAATTGATGCCTGCAAAATCAGGAGGGAAATGGGACGATCTCAATGGTTTTGCTGATGAAGAAAATGGTAATGGCAATGGGGTAGCTAAAATAGAAGTCGCACATAAAAAAGAGGTGGAAACGGCGGAATCAGCAACGCCATTAGTAATAGATACACGGCGTTCTGAGGCGGTAGCTGTGGATATTGAACGCCCGATTCCGCCTTTTTGGGGTACTCAGTTATTAGAGGGCGAAGATATACCCTTTGAGGAAATTTTCTGGCATTTGGATTTACAAGCTTTGATTGCTGGACAGTGGCAATATCGCAAGCCTAAAGACCAATCTCGTGAAGAGTATGATGGGTTTTTAGCTGAGAAAGTTTATCCGATTTTGGAGGGATGGAAACAGCGGATTGTTAATGAGAAGTTGTTACATCCACAGGTGGTTTATGGGTATTTTCCTTGTCAGTCTGAGGGTAATTCTTTGCACCTTTACGATCCGGCTAACCCCCCCAATCCCCCCTTGGTAAGGGGGGGCAATGATGTAAATAATCCCTTGTTAACGGAGGGCGCTGATCTAACTAATTCCCCCTTGTTAACGGGGGGCAATGATGTAAATAATCCCTTGTTAATGGGGGGCGATGATCTAACTAATTCCCCCTTGTCAACGGGGGGCAATGTAACTAACCCCCCCTTACCAAGGCGGGGCGAAGAGGGGGTTATTACAACCTTTACTTTCCCTCGGCAAAAGTCGGGTCGGCGGTTGTGTATTGCTGACTTTTTTGCACCGAAAGAATCGGGTAAAATTGATGTATTTCCGATGCAGGCGGTGACGGTTGGACACATTGCTACGGAGTTCGCACAAAAGCTATTTGCCGATAATCAATATACCGATTATCTGTATTTTCATGGGTTAGCAGTTCAGACGGCGGAAGCAATAGCTGAATGGACTCATGCGCGAATTCGCCGCGAGTTAGGTTTTGGGAGTGAAGAACCGGAGAATATTCGGGATATGTTAGCTCAAAGATATCGCGGATCGCGGTATAGTTTTGGTTATCCGGCTTGTCCTGATATGTCGGATCAGTATAAACAATTGGAGTTGTTAGGAAGCGATCGCATCAATCTTTATATGGATGAAAGCGAACAACTTTATCCCGAACAATCGACAACTGCCATCATCACCTATCACCCAGCAGCTAAGTATTTCACTGCTTAACGCGAGTTCGATGGAGTGCGATCGCCTAACTGAGGCTGTAATTGAATAGGCGATGCCTGCGGCTGGCTAGGCCTGGGTCACTATTCAGTTGCGGTAAACGAGCGATCGCTAATCTATCAAATATAGCAACCGCCACAACGGTTAGGACATTCTCGATCGCCCAAACCATTTCTGTTATTGCATTTTCCTCCTGCCTCCTATCTCCTGCCTCCTATCTCCTGCTTCCTGCTTCCTGCCTCCTGTCTTCTGTCTTCTGCCACCTGCCACCTGCCTCTTGCCTCCTGCCTCCTGCTATATTTCCCACAAACATTCACACAATGCCTCAAGTCTCAATCCAAACCTTAATATCAGCAGCAAAATTAGGAAATCAAATCATCAGCTTTCCCACTGATACTGTACCCGCCCTAGCAGTTCGCCCCGAAGCTAGCGAACTAATTTTCACTACCAAAAAACGCGATCGCGAAAAACCTCTAATTTTAATGGGTGCAACCCCAGAACATCTTTGGCCCTACATCACCGGCACCCCAGAACAACTTCAAATATGGCAACAAATCGCCGCCTCCCACTGGCCCGGAGCCCTAACCCTTGTCCTCCCAGCCTCCCCCAAAGTACCTCCAGCCATGAACCCCACAGACCCCACCACCATCGGCCTCAGAGTCCCTAACCTCGCGATCGCCCAAAAAATCCTACAACAGACAGGGCCCTTAGCCACCACCAGCGCCAACTTATCAGGTCAACCACCCCTAGAAACAGCCGCCGAAATTCAACAAAATTTCCCAGAAGTCTTAACCCTAGAGGCTTCTGAACTAAAAACAACCACAACAGCATCCGGTTTACCCTCCACAGTGGCCAAATGGAGTGGGAATAGCTGGGAAATCTTGCGGCAAGGCGCGGTAGAGTTAAAAGGCTGACGGGGTGACAACCCCGTCAAAAGCTTGATAAAATAAAGGACATAGCCTTCAAACCCCTATGAAAAAATGGGAGCTTATTGGGCCTAATTTTCATCAATTCCGCAATAGTCGCATGGCAAAACTCCATTCCTACTACCCACAACTGACCATATAATCCTATCCAAAAACTACTATGACGGCGTTGCGATCGCCTCGACTCAATCAGGCGACCGATGTATTTCTGAATTCCCTTTAGCTTGAACTTACGTCCCTGTAAAATAGCGCAACTGTAAGCCAAAGCTATCAATAAAATTAAACTTTTTAGGCGGTCGTCACAAGCGTAGCTTTTTTCAAGATTATAGCCTCCTGTTTTAACGGTAAAGCTCTCTTGTCCCAAATCAGGCTAATCATAAACACATTTTTATCTCGCCACTGGGTTCTATCAATGGCGACCTTCAACTCTTGTTTCTTTTTAAATTGAGTTCTCAAGATATATTTAATCAGAGGAAACCACAGCTTTTCAATCTTGAGGATAGGTAGCTTGAGGAATCGTTGAACAGAACGTCGTCGGCTCTCAAACATGATGGGGTATGGCATCAATGTCGCCAATAACTCAATACTCACTTGTTTACGGATTTGGAGCAGGAAAACTAAAATTGTCAGAGTCAAGTATTCGGCTTTCTTGAGCTGCTGTTGGAAACAAATTTGGTAAAATGGAGGTAACATTTTTAATAGATGGGGCGACTTTACAATACTGACCCCATCTTTTTTTACCATAAATCGGTCAAAACCCTGTCAGTTAGGGGTTTTGATGGGGTTGTCACCCCGTCAGATAATACATTTTTGTAGTACGAATGTCAAGGTGTAGACTTCCTAGTAGTATCCCGATACTATAGGAAAACAGAAAAATACCTCTCCTCCTCTCCCGAAGGCTCAATCAATAGATACACCCTGATTAATCAACTTTGACCCTTTGCAGCTAGGTTTTGTATCACAACAAAGTTTTAAAATCATCCTGAAACATCCTCCCTCCTAACGGAGATTAAATGAGTAGATGCACCCTGATTAATGAACCCTAACCAATTGCGGTCAGGGTTTTTTTATTTGTTTCCCAAAAAGTTTTAACAATCATCCGGAAACATCCCCCCTCCTACCGGAGACTATATTAGTAGATGCACCCTGATGGATGAACCCTAACCAATTGCGGCTAGGGTTTTTTATTTGCCTCCCAGTAAGTTTTAAAAATCACCATGAAATATCCCCCTCCAAGCGCTGATGTCGAGTTAGACTTACAACTGAAAAAGGGAATTATTCGGACTATTCGTGATATTGCGATCGCCAAATTTTAGCAAATTCCAGAATCATCAAAAATCATGAGGTTTTAGCTGCCATACTGACTTTCTCCTTTCCGAATTTTTGTAACCTTTGTTTAACAACTTCTATGTTTCTGAAACCAGTTTCGTGCAAATTTACAATAACTCTGGCTCCATTAATGCACAAATTCCCTGACAGAAGATTCTAGATTTTGGATACTTTAACCCAAAATCTAAAATCGAATAGCGCTGGAAATGCCTAGCGAGAAAAGGTGCGGTTGCGCCACTTGTTTAACTTAGCTTCGCCAATTCCAGCCACAGTTTGCAATTGAGCTAGCTGTTCTTGCAAAGTCTTAATAGTATTGACTTGTTCTTGAGACTGCCGCTGTAAAGCTTGATAAGTTGTCAGTGATATGTTATTACTTGCCTGACTTTTTAGATGCCACAACTCTGTGATTTGAGCTTGCAAAGATGCGATCGCTGCTACCTGTTCTTGAGACTGTCGCTGTAAAGTTTCGTAACTTTCTAACGGTACGCTA
>NZ_CACA01000184.1:0-4671 GCF_000180455.1 Kamptonema sp. PCC 6506 | reverse complement strand
ACTCCGATGCTTCAGTTGTTTCGCCGCCTTCTTTTTCGGCATAAGCCTTGAGGCCGCGAGCGATAGAAGTAGGAACTTGATTGATACCCACAGCCAGCTTGGTAGCTACACCATTGATAGCACCGGCAATTTGAGCCATGAGTTGTTCCTTGGACGGAAGATCCGCCAGCGCTTTAATATCAGCTTCTTTTAAAAGCTTCCCTTCCATAACGCCGCCGCGAAGGGTACTCTTCTTAGAGGCTTTTTGGAACTCTTGGTAAGCTTTAATCGCGCCACTGATATCTTCTTTGACAAACACTAAAGCAGAAGCACCTTTCAGTAATTCCTGCATCGGTTGCCATTTCGCGTCGCCCTCAACAGCAATTCGCATCAGCGTATTTTTGGTCACTGTGCAACTGCTACCTTTTGGACGCAGACGACGACGCAAATCTGTGATTTCCGCAACAGATAGCCCCTGATAGTCAATGATGACTGCCAGTTGCGACTGACTCAAGCTGTCCTTGAGTTCAGTAATGATTTCATTTTTCTGCGCTACGGTTTTGCCCATACTTGTCTCACCTCCTTTAAAAATCCCAAACTGCCAATCAAAAACCCCGACTTTCAAGCCGGGGCAAGGAAATAAAAATTAAAAATTAGAGATTAAAAATTAAAAATTAGACATTTTTAACTTTTACTTAATTTTAAGTTTTTACTTTCTTAGCCTCGGCAGGAAATTAAGGTGTTAACACCTGCTGTCTATGGCTTATTGATTTGTATTTGTATTCGTTAATGGTTAACGGTTAACAGTTAACCGTTAACCATTAACAATTACGCTGCATCAAGTTTTAGATCGCGCAGAGCACTAATATCAACTTGAATTGACGGCCCCATCGTTGCTGATACATACATCGTCCGCCAGTAGCGGCCTTTAGCACCAGAAGGACGGTTGCGGTCAATGGTTTCTTGCAAAGCGTGTAGGTTAACTAGCAAGTCTTCAGCAGAAAAAGCTGCTTTGCCGAACATGACATGAACAATGCCTGTGCGATCGGCTCTAAATTCTAGCTTACCACCTTTAAACTCTTCGATCGCCTGTGCCAAATCAAAGGTGACAGTACCACCTTTTGGAGAAGGCATCAAACCGCGAGGGCCTAGCAAGCGGCCCAATTTTGCCACTTGTGCCATCACGTCTGGTGTGGCAATCAAGCGGTCAAAGTCCATCATGCCTTTCTGAATTTCATCGATTAATTCTTCAGAACCAGCAATGTCTGCGCCTGCATTTAAGGCTTCTTTAACTTTTTCACCCTTGGCAATTACCGCAATGCGGACAATTTGACCAGTTCCTTTGGGTAGCGATACGGTTGTCCGCAACTGCTGATCCGTATATTTAGGGTCAATTCCTAAGCGGATATGTGCTTCAGCAGCTTCGGGAAATTTAGCCGTTGCTGTTTCTTTGAGGAGTTGTAGGGCTTCTAGTGGTTGATAAACCCGGTCTTCTACTTTCTTTTTGAGCTCTTGGATTCTGCGAGACTCTTTTTTTGCCATTTTTTTCTCCTGGGGTTACTAACGAAGCTCTGCCTCTCCCCCATAATTGATTTTACTTAGCTTTTGGATTTAAGATTGAAGGATCAATCTGCGATCGCTACGCCCATATTCTTTGCCGTTCCTTCCACGATTTTCATCGCGGCATCAATGTCATTAGCATTGAGGTCTGGCATTTTCGTTTCCGCAATTTCCCGTAACTGACTTCGGGTAATCGAGCCGACTTTTTTGCGGTTCGATTCGCCTGAACCCTTGGCAATGCCGGCTGCTTTTTGAATTAGCACCGACGCTGGCGGGGTCTTGAGAATAAACGTAAAACTCCGGTCTTCAAACACCGAAATTTCTACCGGCACCACTAGACCTGCTTGATCGGCAGTTCTGGCGTTGTACTCCTTACAAAACATCATGATGTTGACACCATGTTGACCCAAGGCTGGGCCGATCGGAGGTGCTGGGTTGGCTTTTCCCGCCGTAATCGCCAACTTAATTACCGCAACAATTTTCTTTGCCATTAGTTAGCTATGTTTCTGAACCTGATTAAACTCTAATTCTACGGGCGTATCGCGTCCGAAAATTGAGAGCAATACTTTGAGCTTATTCCGTTCTGGGCTGACTTCAATCACGTCACCTTCAAAATCTTTAAATGGCCCAGAAAGTACCACAACGTGATCTCCTGCTGCCATTGAAACTTTGACAACTGGCTCTGCTTCCTGAGTTTGTCTGAAGATCCGCTCTACTTCTGAATTACTCAGAGGTAGGGGTTTGACGTGCCCCCGTCCCCGCCCGTAGCGGCGTTTTTGCTCTGCCCCGACAAAGTTAATCACATTCGGGGTATTTTTAACAATTTGCCACGTTTCTTCGTCCATTAACATTCGGACGAGTACGTAGCCGGGAAAGACTTTTTCGTCTGAGTGCCGACGTGCGCCATCTTTGCCCAGTTTGATCGCGGGAGTTTGAGGGATTTCTACCTCAAGGATGCGATCGTTCACATCCAATGTTTGAATCCGCTGCTCTAAGTTGGCTTTGACGCGCTTCTCGCAGCCGGAAGCTACCTGAACGGCAAACCAGCGGGCTTCAACCGGCGGAAGTTCCGGCGCGTCTGCCTCCGACATTTGTGTAGAATTCAGAGATTCTTCTGATGCAAAAGTCATGGTGCAAACACCTGTGCCGCTGCCCAATTAAAAAAGTTATCTACTAGGTAGATTAGGCTTGCCGAGAGGATTA
This sequence comes from Kamptonema sp. PCC 6506, assembly GCF_000180455.1. Lineage (NCBI taxonomy): Bacteria > Bacillati > Cyanobacteriota > Cyanophyceae > Oscillatoriales > Microcoleaceae > Kamptonema > Kamptonema sp. PCC 6506. The sequence goes on along the minus strand of NZ_CACA01000184.1, from coordinate 1,929 downwards.
CCATCAAGACTACGGCAAAGGACTCACTCACTAGCTGCTGCCGGCTGGGCCAAACCACTTTTTCGAGTTCTTCTTTCGTTTCCTTGAAAAAACTCGTCGGGTTGAACCCAGGCGCTGTTTCTTTTACTACTTGTGCTTCGTCTTTCTTCGCCACGATTGCTAATCCCCTTTGCGATTTTAGATTTTAGATTTTAGATTTTAGATTGTTTAAGCGATTCGCAGGCTTAAGAATTTTAAACCTAAACGGCTCACTCACTATCCCAAATCTCGAATCCGCGCATTGAGCCTCTGCTGATTTGGCAGTTAACCTCAATGTTTCCTGACTAGCACTGCTTTGTGTAAAGCAGTAATTTTACAGGCGCAACTGAGAATTAAGACGCGAAACAAAGCGTCTGTTTCTGCCGTTTTTTGTGAATCGCCCACACAGTTAATTCTACCCAAAAGTTGGCGATTTAGGCTGGATGTAGCCATAAATCTCGGCGCTTTCGGGCAGAACTTTAAAAGTTGGTGATTCAGCGCGCCCTGGAGGACTTGAACCCCCGACATCAGGTTTTGGAGACCTGCGTTCTACCAACTGAACTAAGAGCGCATCCGGTTTGACTTGACTGGGTTAACCTCTAGATTCCTAGTCTAACAGAATGCGATCGCGAACGCAAGCGAAATTCTCAAGTTTGGCAAAAACCAAGTTTTGATGCCCATTTTTACAAGGGGCGATCGAAGCGTTGTTTGATGCGGGTGGCTTTGCCGACGCGATCGCGCAGGTAATATAGCTTGGCGCGGCGTACTTTCCCTCTGCGGATGATTTTGATGGTGGCAATGCGCGGTGAGTGGATCAGAAATACCCTCTCGACTCCTACGCCTTGAAACACGCGGCGGACGGTAATCGTTTCGTTGATGCTGCCGTTGCGTTTAGCAATGACAGTGCCTTCGTAGGGTTGGATTCGTTCTTTCCCGCTTTCTACAATTCTCACGCCGACTCTTACGGTGTCGCCTACGTGGATTTCAGGAAGTTCTTTCTTGAGCTCTACTTTGAGCTTATTGATTTCTTCCGTCTCAATCGAGCGGACGATCTCTGCACATTTCATAAAATTTTGCCGAAACTCACAATCTACTATGATATGGCAAAAGCGGACGCTAAATCAAGTGTAAATAATTTTTTATGTTGGATGTCTCTTGGGCTGACTTTTTCCAACTGGGAGCGATCGCACTCCTGGCTTTATATCTCGCCGCGAATTTGGGTGCGAATGATGTTGCTAATTCAATGGGGACATCGGTAGGGTCAAAGGCTTTGACTCTGCCGCAGGCAATAATTGTCGCTGGAATTTTGGAGTTTACAGGAGCCTTGTTTTTTGGTCAAGGGGTATCGGAAACTCTAGCGACGGGTGTTGTTAATCCAGAGGCCTTCGCTGCCATGCCCCAGTTATTCTTAATTGGTATGGTTTCAGTGTTGGTCAGTTGTGGGTTATGGCTACAAATCGCTACCAGTTTGAGTTTGCCTGTTTCTTCTTCCCATGCGGTGGTAGGTGCGATCGCGGGTTTTAGTTGGGTGGCGGCTGGAATTGGTGCCGTTCGCTGGCAAACTATTGGTACGATCTCCCTGACTTGGTTGGTTACGCCTGTAGTCAGCGGTGCGATCGCCGCCTTATTTTACAGTTTAGTAAAGCGTTGGATTCTCGATCGCCCAGATCCCTTAGAACAACTACGGGAATGGATTCCCTGGTTGAGTGCAGCACTATTGGGGATTTTTGGCGTAATTGTACTGCCAACTGTGAGTATACCGTTACAAAAGATAGTCTCAGAGCAGTTAGGCTGGAATTTACCTACTCACGATATTGCCATTTTACTAGGTGCGATCGCCACTTTTTCCCTTACTACCATCAGTTGGCAGCAATTGGGAAGAGAGGGGGGAGAGGGGGGAGCAGAGGAGCG
>NZ_CACA01000185.1:0-790 GCF_000180455.1 Kamptonema sp. PCC 6506 | reverse complement strand
TTACTCTCAGTCTTAGGAATACAATTGAAATATTCCATAAAGACCCAATACTGGCGACGAATTTCATCATCCTCTAATCTAGTCATCAGACAAGTTTAGAATTAAAGCGATCGCACTTCCTCAGAGAAGAGATGCGATCGCTTTTTCTTGGCCTGCTAAACTCAAAGTGGTGAAAATTCTTGTTTCAGTTATGAAATCTAGTAAATGGACGCATCTCCACGCTCAATTTCACTACTTGTTAATCCACCGCCAATTATTGCCGCGAAATCAGCGAATATTAGTAGCGGTATCCGGCGGACAAGACTCTTTATGTTTAACTAAATTACTATTAGATTTACAGCCAAAATGGGGTTGGGATTTGGCAATTATACACTGCGATCACCGCTGGCGTACAGACTCAAAAGCTAATGCCGATCGCGTAGAAGAATTAGCTCTCAATTGGCAATTACCATTCTATCGGCAAATAGCCGAGGAAATACCGAAAACTGAGGCTACAGCCCGACAATGGCGCTATCAAGCTTTAGCTGAAGTTGCGATCGCCCACAATTACCCCTATATCGTAACAGGTCATACAGCCAGCGATCGCGCTGAAACTCTCCTCTACAACCTCATTCGCGGTAGCGGTGCCGATGGCCTCTCTGCCCTCACCTGGCAGCGCCCTTTGATGGGGAGCGGGGGGGAGGGGGAGCAGAGGGGTAGAGGGGCAGAGGAGCGGGGGAGCAGAGGGGCAGAGGAGCGGGGGAGCGGGGGAGCAGAGGGGCAGAGGAGCGGGGGGGAAATCTTCGTCTTT